>JAVEZD010000001.1:0-24058 GCA_034003165.1 Bacteroidales bacterium
CGGTTGAGCGCCGAGAGTATGGTCTCCCCTTTTTCAGCCCTGATCTTCTTATTATTTACCTGGATAGTAAAAAACATACAGATTACCTGACTTTTATTGCACTGAATTTACATATATCAAAACATATACCACAGCCTGTGCATTTATCCTCGACAATAAAGAAAGGCTGCAGCCTGGTCCCGTAAATAGCATTCACAGGGCATTTTGCGGCACAGGCAGTACAGCCCGTACATTTATCGACATCGATTGAAAAGGTCCTGAGGCCCCTGCAGACATTTGCACGGCATTTCCTGTCAAAAATGTGTTCCTCAAACTCATCCCTGAAGCACCTGAGGGCACTCATAAAAGGATTGGGTGCAGTCTGTCCCAGACCACACAGTGAAGCATCCTTCATCACCGAAGCAATGGTCTCGAGCTGCATCACTCCCTTGAACCTTTCAAGAGTGGTTCCTGAATCCTCACTGGCCGGTTTTCTAATAATGCTTTCGAGAATCTCAAGCATTCTACCTGTACCCTCCCTGCAGGGAATACATTTTCCGCAGCTTTCATTCCTTATGAATTCCATATAGTATCTTACTATATCAACTATACAGGTACTATCATCAATTATAACAAATCCTCCGGCCCCGATGCCCAGGCCATGCTCCTTCATAACATCATAGTCGACAGGAAGGTCAAGGTTATCTCCTGTCACAAACGAACCCGAGGCACCCCCCAGCTGAATGGCTTTAAACTCTTTCCCGTCCCTTATCCCGTCAACAATATCATCCAATACAGTTCTCAGAGTTGTACCCATCTCAACTTCAATAACACCTGACATCCGCCCCTTGCCTGCAACGGCAAAGACTTTCGTTCCGGGACTCTGTTCAGTCCCAAGCGTACGGAACCATTCGGGACCGTTTTGCATTATCAGGGGAACATTCATCAGTGTCTCGACATTGTTTATGACTGTTGGCTTTCCAAAGAGACCCGAAGAAGTGGGATATGGTGGTTTCAGCTGTGGCATCCCCCGCTTCCCTTCAAGACTGTTTATAAGGGCTGTCTCTTCACCACACACAAAAGCACCGGGCTCCTTTCTGATTGTTATATCGAGGTTATAACCACTTGAATAAATATTATGTCCCAGAAGGCCATACTGCCTGGCGGCGTCGATGGCTTTCTGAAGCCGGGCCTGGGCATGCTCTGCCCCCGACCTCATGAATACTATTGCATTTGATGAGCCGATGGCATATGATGCAATGGCAATACCTTCAATCAGCCTGTGAGGATCACCTTCCAGGATGGTCCGGTCGGTAAAAGCCCCCGGGTCACTCTCCTTGGCATTGCAGATAAGATATCTGGCATTTGAAGAGGTATTGAGCGCATGTTTCCATTTGAGACCGGTAAGATATCCTCCGCCACTTCTGCCCCTGAGGCCGCTCCTTTCTATTATGTCGCAGACTTCTTCAAAAGTGTAATGCCTGATGGTCTTCAGGTAAGCCCTGTAACCCCCTCTTGCCACGTACTCCTCAAGGGACTCCGGATCGTAGCATCCGCAGTTTCCAAGTATGATCCTCTTCTGCGCAGCAAAATAACCGATATCATTCACAAAGGGAATACCAGGCCATAGGCCGAAACCAGACGATCCGGACTGCCCCACCAGATCATCTTCATTTATATCATTATGAAAGACCCCGTTAAGCAGGGGCTCAATCTTTTCCTCAGTTATATTACGAAATACCAGTTTGTTCTTTCCGGGGAGCTGGACGCAGATTACTGGCTCATAGTTGGCGGGACCCATGCAGCCGACCCTTAACAGATCAGCTTCCTGGAAGGTCTCATCAAGCCAGGTCCTTATAGCTTCAAAAGTCTTTTCCGATCCTGAAATTATACTGCTTGTCCCTGATGAGACATAAATGACAGGGACAGATGATTTCTCCCTCCTTACCTGCTCCAGCACCTTTTCAGTTTCCTGGGATAGTGTGTCCGATTCTGACAACAGGACCTTTTCTATAAGAAATGTCTTAAGATCTTCCATCAGTCGTTTTCAAGGATGTATTTCAGTTTCTTAACCATATCAGGAATCTGTTCGGGCTTAACATGAGTATAATATTCACCGTTTACACAAACCACAGGCCCCTTCTGACATCCTCCCATACACGATACAAGCTCAAGACTGAAATTTCCGTTCCTCGATGTCTGTCCCGCCTCTGTAGCCGTTTCCTCCCTCAGACCTGCAATGACAGCCTGGGAACCATTAAGAAAACAGGAAGTCCCGTTACACACCCGTATCCTGATTTTCCCCGATGGGAAAAATCTGAACTGGTCATAAAAGGTAGCAAGTCCGTAGATCTTTGTAGTACTGAGCCCCAGATGACTCCCTACATTAACAATTGCTTCCTCCGACAGATACCCTATAACTTCCTGTATCTCCTGTAAAAGCGGAATCAGATCCTCCCTCCT
This sequence comes from Bacteroidales bacterium, assembly GCA_034003165.1. Taxonomy (GTDB): domain Bacteria; phylum Bacteroidota; class Bacteroidia; order Bacteroidales; family VadinHA17; genus LD21. Next base: position 2,443 of record JAVEZD010000001.1, read on the forward strand.
GCCGGATTTGTACTTAATCAGAATATCCTCAAGATTTGTACCCATCCTTCTTTTTTGTATGATTATACAAATATAGTTTTTTAATTTGTTAATAAATAAACATTGTGAATTAAATAACAATTAAAATAATGTAATTTTATTCATACATTATCACGGATAATAAACTATATTTCTGGCACTTATATGTTTTTAAAATAATCCGGCATATAAAAAGAGTTTAGACTGAAGCACTGTAATCCAAGGTCAGTGCCATGATGTGATAAATAATTTGATTATTTGGGGCAAGCGGGTCTGACAGAAATTATTACTACATTTGAATCTGATGTTTTCCCGGAAACAGCTTTGTTATGGCTTCGAGGATAGAAATGGAAATATGTCTGGGCAGCTCCTGTTTTTCAAGGGGAAACAAGGAGGTTGTCATGTTCATAAGGGATTACCTGAAAAAGAACCATCTTGACGACCGGGTGGTATTCAGGGGAGCCAGGTGTATGGGTTTATGCAGCAATGGCCCTAACATGAGAATCAATGACAGGGTATTTGAAGAGGTGACCATTGCCAGAATTGAAGGCATTCTTGACAAGGAACTGGGAAGCTTAAAATAAGCGGATAAGGAAACGGAGCTTTATGAATAACAGAAAGCCAATACTGTATATTAATGATGAGAAGTGCCGGAATTCTTATTCATGTGTAAGGGTATGTCCGGTAAATGCCATAGAGGTCAGGCCCCAGAGTGCACATCCCTATATTATTCCAGACAGATGCATAGGCTGCGGCCTTTGTTTCACCTCCTGTTCTCCGGGGGCCGTGGAGTTCCGCGATTCAAGGGAAGAAGTAAAGAATCTTCTTCTGTCGGGTCGGAAATGCGCAGCCCTTATTGCACCAAGTATTGCTTCCGAATTTGATGATATAACAGACTACAGAAAGTTTGTCGGGATGATAAGGCTTCTGGGATTTGAATACGTACATGAGAATTCATTTGGAGTTGACCTTATTGCTTCGGAGTATGCAAATCTTTTCTCAGCAGCTGAGGGCAAGTATTACATTACATCAAACTGTCCGCCCATAGTAAAAATGATTGAGAAGTTCCATCCCGAACTTGTTCCAAACCTTGCTCCCCTGGTATCTCCCATGATTGCCACGGCCATGGTTGTCAAGGATCTTTACAGGGAAGATGTGGCTGTGGTACATATAGGTCCCTGCATAGATGCCAAGGACGAGCTTTTTCTTTACGATTCGGGAAAGCTGGTTGATAGCGTATTGACATTCATTGAGCTCAGGGAGTTATTTGATGAATTCAACATACAGGAAAGAGTGGTTAAGATGTCTGAATTTGATCCACCCCATGGTTACTGGGGAGCCCTCTATCCACTTCCCGCAGGGATAATCCAGGCAGCAGGTATAAGGCGTGATATAGCCACAAGCAACGTTATTACCTCGGCAGGTAAGGAAGACATTCTCGACGCCATACATGATTTCGATAAATACATCGATACCATACATCATCATTTTAACCTCTTTTTCTGCAACGGCTGTCTGCTTGGCCCCGGAATGATAAACCACACTGAACGTTTCAGAAGAAGGGCACTGGTAAGACTGTACGCCGAAAAAAGAGTAGGGAAGCTCGACAAGGAACAATGGCAGAAGGATATGGACAGATGGTCGCAACTCAACTTTTCAAGAACTTTCACTCCCGATGACCAGAGAATACCCGATCCGCCTGAGGAAGCCGTGGAGGAGGTTCTGAGAATAATAGGCAAAACTGATGTTGGTGATGAAGTTAACTGCGGAGCCTGCGGATATGAGTCGTGCCGGCAGTTTGCCGCCACAGTGGCCAAGGGACTTGCAATTCCTGAAATGTGCCACACCTTCAACCTGAGGAACAAGCAGGAGTATATTGAAACGCTCAGGCAGACAAACAGGAAACTGGCAGAAACCAAGAAAGCTCTTAAAGAGTCTGAAGAACTTGCCAGAAGGGAAAAAGAGGTTGCTCAGACAACATCAGACATGATGAACAATATGCTTGAGAAACTGCCTACCGGTGTGGTGATCATAGATAACAGCCTTAAGATACTTCATTCGAACCATAGTTTTATAAACATCATCGGGGAGGATGCTAAAGCTATCTCTGAAGTTATTCCGGGACTTGCAGGTGCCGATCTGAAAACCCTTATGCCCTTCAATATTTACAACATGTTCTCCTTTGTTCTAAAGGAAGATGAACCGGTTGTAAGCAAAGATGTCAGGTTTGAGGATAAGATGCTCAACATCTCTATTTTCCCTATAAAGAAGAACAAGACCTGCGGAGCCATAGTCAGGGATATCTTTTCAGCTGAAGTTCAGGGCGAAGAAGTTACAAACCGTGTCAGTGAGGTGATAGAGAAAAATCTGGAGATGGTCCAGCAGATAGGATTTCTCCTTGGAGAGGGAGCTTCCGAAACTGAAAAGATGCTTAATTCGATAATTGAATCGTATAAATCCCGGAGTAGCAGCCCCCGGGGCAAAAGCAACAAGGATCAGTGACAAGGGATTTCTATATCGAAGTAAACAGTCAGCAAAGGAACCATGACGGCGAAAGGATTTGCGGGGATGTATTTCTAAACAGGTATATCAAGGAAGAAGACAGGGTAATTGCCGTACTTTCTGATGGAATGGGACATGGGGTAAAGGCCAATATTCTGGCCACCCTCACCTCAACTATGGCACTCAACTTCACGCAGGAACACAAAGAGATTGACCGTATTGCTGAGATAATAATGAATACCCTTCCCGTTTGCAGCGAAAGGAAGTTATCCTATTCCACTTTCACCATAGTAGATATTGAAAGCAGCGGCCGGGCCAATATCCTCGAATATGACAATCCCGAAACCATTATACTCCGCGGGAATCAGGTATTTGATCCCTCATGGAAAAAAGTCGAACTTCAGAAAGGGAAACACAGGGGTAAAGTACTGAGAACATGCACACTGGTCCCGATGAAAGAAGACAGGATAATAATATGCTCCGACGGGGTCTCTCAAAGTGGCATGGGCAGCGATGAACATCCCTTCGGATGGGAAAGGGATAATATAGCAACCTATGCTGCCAGGCTGGTAAACGGGGAACCTTCAATATCGGCCGTGGTGCTTGCCGGGAAAATTGTTACCATGGCTCATAAAAATGATATGTACAGGGCAAAGGACGATATTAGCTGTGCCGCAATTTATTTCAGAGAGCCGCGGAAGCTTCTTATTTGCACAGGGCCTCCCTATGAGAAGGAAAAAGACCGGGAACTGGCCCTCAGAATAGGCGAATACCCGGGAAAGGTTATTCTCTGTGGCGGGACGACCGCTGATATAGTTGCCAGGGAGCTTAACAGGGAGATAGTCGATGAGCTCATCTTTGAGGACCCCGAGTTACCCCCCGAAAGTTTTATAGAGGGAATAGACCTGGTTACTGAAGGCATTCTGACACTTCAGAAAGTCAATGAGATACTTAAGTCATACAACAACTCAACCCGTCTAAGGAAAGGACCGGCTGACAAAATAGTCAAACTGATAATGGACAGCGATGAGATTCATTTCATTATCGGGACCCGTATCAATGTTGCCCATCAGGACCCAACTCTGCCAGTCGACCTCGAAATCAGAAGGACTGTGGTTAAAAGGATAGCCAGGCTCCTTGAGGAGAAATGGCTTAAGAAGGTAAGCTTCGAATATATCTGATTCAGATCCTTTCAAGATATTCCATTACTCTTTCAAAAAGCAAGGGCTGAATATCCGGATAAGTCAGCTCTGACGGCAAAGCATCCATGGCCTTTATCTCCGCTATCTCATTCATATCCGGTACAGGACCCAGAAGGATCACTTCAGCAAAATACAACCTGCCAAACCCTGTACTGTCATCCTTCCTTACCGAATAAGTCGACACACACTCAACTGAGTACTCCTGCGCCCCTGTTTCCTCGCATAATTCCCTTGCTGCCGCATCGTGCGAACTCTCCCCAACCTCTATGTGCCCCCCGGGAATCTCCCAGGTATGCCTGCCTACATGCCTGACCAACAACCATTTTCCCCTATACCGTGCTGCAATAACTGAATATACCAGTCCACCTGGAGGAAGAAACAAGGGATCGTAGAAATTAACTTCTGTCATAGCATATATGATCTGATAAAAGTAACAATATTCCTGAATGATTATTTATGCTTACTTTTGGAACTTATTGCTTATGATAGTACTGGTTATTCTGGCGGTAATAGAGGCCCTTACGTATTTCGTCCTGAGGCAGCACCTTTTTGAGAAACGGCGCAGCCTTTTCTATTTTTCAGTGCTTGTGAATACTCTTATAAGTATCTGGCTGTGGATACTGGCTTCAGAGCTGATCAACTACAAGGGGATATTTGATATGCCGGGGCATATATGGATGATAATGAGCTTCACAGGAATGCTGTTTGCTGTCATTATACCCCGGATATTACTTATCATTTTACATTTTACAGGCAGGTTCTTCAGGAACAGATACGGGCAGGTTCAGGGATGGCTCACCACTTCAGGGATAATAATATATGTGCTGGCCTGTTTTATTATGGCCACGGGAACCTTCTCAGGCAGGTTCAGGTATATCACTGAAAGGTATGAGGTCAAGGTCAGGGACCTTCACCCCGACCTTGAGGGCCTTAGGATAGTTCTTATATCTGATCTTCACCTTGCCTCTTACTATCATCACCCACATAAACTTGCTGAAGCGGTTGAGATCATTAACAGTGAAGAGCCGGATCTTATTCTGAATACGGGTGACTTTGTCACATTCGGCTGGCGCGAATACGACAGGCACGACACAATACTCTGTGCATCGCAGAGCCGGCTGGGGAACTTTGCCGTAGCGGGAAACCACGACTTCGGAACCTATCATCCCAACTTCAGCGAGGCAGAAAGAGCCAATAATGTACTTCTTATCAACCGTAAGGCAGAGGCATCGGGGTATACCATGCTTAACGATGAGAATGTGCTTGCAAGAAAAGACAGCGCCATCATAATGCTTGCTGGAGTCACAACGCTGGGAAGGCACCCTGACATCCTGTACGGTGATATTGACAGGGCTCTCAAAGGTTCAGAAAATGCCGATCTGGTCTTATTGCTTATTCATGATCCCAACCAATGGGAAGAGGAAATCACAGGAAGGAATGATGTTGACCTGACTTTTGCAGGCCACACTCACGGAATGCAGATAGGTATTATTACCAAAAGGTTAAGATGGAGCCCGGCCAGTCAAATATATAAGCAATGGAACGGATTATATTCCGACAATGGAAGCAGTCTGATTGTTAACCGGGGACTGGGTGTGCTGGGAATACCTGCAAGGATATGGATGCCTCCGGAGATATCTGTAATAACTGTAAGGGGAGAATAAACATGTTCTGCTATAAAGAAAAAAAACGGGCAGCTTCTGACACTGCCCGTTAAACCTTTTCCGACCTGAACTTACTAACGACCTGACCAACCTAAACTTATGAAAAAGTCAAAAAAGATACCAATTAATACTGATCAATCCAGGAGCGGTTCTTCAAAGATCTGTTATATAGACAAGACTACAGACCCTTTTATTCCTACCGGAGGCATTTTTTAAATAGAGATGACATCGGCTTCAGTAACAGCACAAAGAAAAGAAAACCATCATTTTAAACTATGGCCAAAGCATTAATGGAAGAAGGAAACAGGCAGCATGTCGCCACAGGCATAAATTACAAAGTAAAATACTCGCACAGGAAAACCATAGCAATAAACATTTCTCCTTCAGGCAGGATAATGGTCAGAGCCCCTCACCTGACCTCCGGAAGGATTATTGATGAAATAATCGGGAAAAAGTCGGAATGGATTAAGGATGTTCTTAAAAAGTTTTCTTCAACGGTTTCAATTGACCCTGTTACCGGTTTCAGGGATGGAGATCTCATATTGTTCAGGGGAACTGAACACAGGTTGAGGGTTCGCAGTTCGGATAAGTCTTATATCCGTTATGAACCTGGAACCATAGAGGCAGGTATTGTAAATGGATCTGACCCCGGGGTGGTTAATGCAATGCTTGAGCTGTTCTTCAGGAATGCAGCCACAAAATTATTAAGGCCGGTATTTACAGATATGCTTGAAAGATACAGGGAGTATAATTTCAGACCGACAGCCCTTACTGTCAGAAAGATGAAATCCAGATGGGGCAGCTGTTCCTCAAAAGGGAAGATAGCCTTAAGCTATGATCTTATAAGGCTCGACAAGCGTTTTGCCGAATACGTCATTATCCATGAACTGTGCCATCTCAGGCATTTCAACCATGGCAGGGAGTTCTACGGCCTGCTTTCGGAATTATATCCCGACTGGCGCGCAGTAAGGGCAGATCTCAGAAGCTATACCCGGGAGCGGGATGCCTAAAGGGTGAATTCCTGTTTCGGCGATGGGATCTCAATATTATCAAATCCTTCTCCCTGAAGCTTTTGGGCATAATTTTTCTGAGTCTCATATTCCCCGTGAACAAGGAAAGTCTTTTCAAGTTTCTTCTTGTCCTGGCAGTTAAGGAAATCGATCATCTCCATATAATCTCCATGTCCGCTGAACGAGTCTATTTTTTTAATTTCAGCTTTTACCTTATGAACCGTGCCGTGAATTGATACTTCGGGAACACCACTGAGAATCCTTGCACCAAGGGTTGAAGGGGCGCAATAACCAACTGCAAGAACACTGTTCCTTGGATCTGAGATACTGTTGGCCAGATGATGTTTTACACGTCCGGCTTCCATCATACCCGATGCTGAAATGATGACACAGGGTTTTTTATAATCATTAAGTTTTTTGGAATCCTCAACACGGGTAATGTAGGTAAGACTGTTAAAACCAAAAGGGTCGGGGTCGTTTTCCATCACTTCCAGAACTTCCCTGTTAAAGCACTCGGGATGCATTCTGAATACTGAGGTGGCATTTACAGAAAGAGGGCTGTCAACAAAGATCTCTACCTTGGGAAGACGGCCCTGGTTAAAGAAGTTATTAAGGGAATAAACCACTTCCTGAGTTCTTCCTACACTGAATGATGGTATTATTAGCTTACCTCCCTTGTTGACACAGGTTCCGATTACTACATCCAGAAGTTCATCCTCAGACGCCGTGGTATCTTTATGAAGCCTGTCGCCATAGGTAGACTCGGTTATAAGTATGTCGGCCTGGGGGAAAGGTACAGGAGGGGTGAGAATCCGGTTCGAAGGACGTCCTATGTCACCGGTATAGGCAATTTTCTTCAGTTCACCATTTTTACGAACCTCAATGTTTGCAACGCCACTGCCGAGCATGTGTCCGGTGCTGGTGAACTTAACTTTCAGGTTATCGTCAATCCTGAATTTCATCCCCAACGGAATACCGATAAAAAGCTTCATACATTCTTTCGCATCTTCCTGGGTATATATTGGGGTAACCAGTGGCAAACCTTTTTTTATTCTCTTCTTGTTAAAAGTTTTTGTATCATTTTCCTGGATGTATGCTGAATCGGCTAGCATTATAGAGCAAAGATCCCTGGTAGCACTGGTACATATGACAGATCCTCTGAAACCAAGACGGTACATATAGGGTATTAATCCTGAATGATCAATATGCGCATGGGTAAGTATTATATGATCAAGCATGGATGGATCAAAACCAAGGTCCCGGTTCATCTCATCTGTCTCAAGTCCCTTCCCCTGGAACATCCCGCAGTCTAAAAGAATTTTCTTTTCTGAATCTGTTGTAAGCAAAGTCTTGCTTCCGGTTACCTCACGGGCTGCTCCAATAAACTTAAGTTTCATATTTACAATATTTTATTAGATATTATCAGATTAATTGTGTCCTAAAGATACTTAATTAAAGCCATTGGTAAAAACAGTTTTTTCGATAGCCCGGGCGCATGTGAAGGAACATCTTGAGTACGCTGTTGCCGGTCAGGCAAATAACAGACTCAGGGTCAGTGTAACTGCCAGTCCGGTAACTGCTATTATTGTCTCCATCAGAGTCCACGATCTAAGGGTTTGTTTCTCGTCCATACCAAGATATTTACTTACAATCCAGAACCCGCTGTCGTTAACATGCGACATTATTGTGGCGCCTGATGCTATGGAGACAACTATCAGGGCAGTTTGTATCTGGTCAGTATTCACAAGCGAAAGTACAGGGGCAATTATTCCGGCAGAAGTAATCATAGCTACGGTCGCCGAGCCCTGGGTTATCCTTACAAGGGCGGCAAGAACCCATGCCAGAATGATGACCGGTATATGTGATCCTGAAACCGATTCAGCCAGGGCCGTGCCTATGCCGCTGTCGACAAGTATCTGTTTCAGAACCCCACCGGCTCCGGTAACAAGAATAATTATTCCAGCCGGACCGAGGGCTTTTGTACTTAGGTCGAGGATCATCTGGCCAGACATTTTCCTTTTCAGACAAAGCAGAATGGAAAGCAATGTTGCAATAATAAGGGCAGTGAAAGGATGGCCTGTAAAGGATATAATTTCAGTAATCAGGCTTTCGCTGATAATACCACGATCCACCGCCAGTCCTGTGAATGTTCCGGCAACGATAAGTGTCAGAGGGGTAAGAATCAGTGCAGCAATAATCCAGAACGAAGGTGGCTTAAGCTCCTCTTCGCCGCCCCGGCCTTCGTTCGCTTCAAGGGCCTCAGGAGGAGCAACATAAATCCTGGAAGCTATGTACCGGCCAAACAGGGGTCCGGCAATAATGGCTGAGGGGATGGCTGTAATTATACCGAACAGGATGACCCAGCCTATCTCAGCTCCGAGTATATCGGCAACGGCAACGGGACCCGGGGTGGGCGGCACCATGGTATGAGTGACGGCAAGTCCAGCCAGCAGAGGGATTGCATAGAACAGCACCGATCGTTTAGTATCCCTGGCGAGGGCATAGACAACAGGTATAAGTATTATAAATCCGACATCAAGAAATATGGGTACACCTATAAAGAAACCCGTGAGCATAAGGGCCCATGAGGCTCGTTCCTTTCCAAAGGCCGAAATCAGGTATCTGGCAAGAGAGGCCGCCCCTCCCGAACTCTCAAGCATCTGACCGAAAATAGCACCCAGTCCCACAATGGTAGCCACAAATCCCAGGGTGCTACCCATGCCCTCCTGAATACTGTCTGTTATTGCCGAAAGCGGCATCCCTGCCATTATGCCGACAAGGATGGATGTTATGAGCAGTGCAATAAAAGCACTTATCCTTAACTTCAGGATTAGCAGGAGAAGAACAGCCACCCCCGCCGCTACTATGAAAATTACATATGGTGCAGTCATATCAGATAATCAGAATTATTATTGATATAGCTGGTTTCAGAGTTTCAGAGTTTCAGTGTTTCAGTGTTTCAGTGTTCCAGAGTTTCAGAGTTTCATAGTTATAGATTTCAAGGGTTTTCACGCACTCACACTCACTCTCACGCTTTTTCCAGTTCCAGGGTTCCAAAATTTTCTGAACCTCCTCTATATTACAAATTACCAATACTTTAAACTTTAAACTCTATCCTTTCAAACTCCTCTGTCATCTATACTTCTGCTATCATACATACTCTCTCTCCCATAGAGTCTCACGTCTAATGCCTCACGGCTCATGCCTTTTTTCAAACTCCAATATACAAAAAAGCCGTTTCATTCACCCTGCATCCTTTCATATCAGTGATGTTTGTATATTTACCGTATCAATCTCTATATATGGAAAAACTATTTACACTGATAACGGGAGGAAGCATGGGTATCGGCAAGGCTCTTGCCACCGAATGTGCAAAAAGAGGTATGAATATTGCAATAGCGGCCCTGCCCGGGCCTGAGCTGGAAGCCACAGCGGCCGGGATTGCAGAAGAATATGGCGTGGATGTAAAGCATTACGCCGTCGACCTTACCCTGCCCGATGGTCCTGAAAAAGTACTTGACTGGTGCAGGGAACAGAACATAGGGGTTGACTTTCTGATAAACAATGCAGGCATAGCAGGTGCAAAAGCTTTCGAAGATTCGTCCCCTGCCTATCTCGATACAAGGATCATGCTTAACATACGTGCCCTGGTAATGCTTACCCGCCTTTTCATCCCTGAGCTCCGGAAGCACAAAGGATCGAAAATTCTTAACCTGGGAAGCATTTCAGCATACTATGCCCTTCCATATAAAAGCATCTATGCAGCATCAAAAGCCTTCGTAGTAAGCTTTTCAAAAAGTCTGGCCTTTGAACTGGAAAATTCAGGCATCCAGGTTTCAGTTGTTTGTCCCAATGGCGTCAAGAGCAACTCAACCAGTTCGGCAAGGATCAATACCCACAGCTTCATGGGCGAACTTGTAAGCACGGAAACCGATGAACTGGCAAGGTACACACTCGACAGGGTTGAAAAGGGAAAGAGGGTTATAATACCTCTTCTTGCAAACAGGATATTGCTTTTTATAACCCGGCTGATCCCTGAAGGACTTCTTATCTGGATGTCGGCGAAAGAGTTCAGCAAGGAACTGAAATACCAGGAGTTATGAACGTTAAGGATTTACCGGTTCTGGTAACCGGGGGAACAGGCCTTGTCGGAAGTCACCTTATTTGCAGGCTTGCCTCAGAAGGATGGCATATAAGGGCTGTTCACAGAAAGACCAGCAAACTTGATTTTCTCAGGAAAGTAGCATCTTACTACACTGATGATCCGGATAAAATAGTAAAATCTGTTGAATGGACCCTTTGCGACATTCTCGACTATGAAGGACTTACAGAAGCGCTAAAGGGCTGCGGACATGTTTATCATTGTGCTGCTGCGGTTTCATTTGAATCAGGACATAGCGATCTGCTTCTCGATAATAACATAAGGGGAACAGGCAACCTGGTAAAGGCCTGCCTTGCATCGGGTATTACCAAATTATGCCATGTCAGTTCCACTGCAGCACTGGGTGCCCAGAATACTGCAAGCCCGGTTAATGAGGATCATCAATGGAATGACGGGGAATATCACGCCGTATATGCCATAAGCAAGCACAGATCGGAACAGGAAGTATGGCAGGGGATCGGTCAGGGGCTCAATGCCGTCATTGTAAATCCCTCAGTAATTTTTGGTCCCGGCGACTGGGGAAAGGGCAGTTCTTCATTCTTCCGGAATATTGACTCGGGAATGCTTTTCTACACCGGGGGAATTACCGGATACGTCGATGTAAATGATGTGGTGGCAGTTATGATAAAACTGATGTCTCTGCCTGTCTCGGGTGAGAGATACATTGTCTCATCCGAAAATCTTTCCTTCAGGGAGATCTTTTCAATGATAGCACGCAGCCTGGGGGTCAGGGAGCCTTTTCTGAATGTCCCAGCTCCGGTTTCTATTCCGGTGTTTTACCTGGCAAGACTTTTTTCACTTGTAACAGGGAAAAAGTCGCCTCTTACAAAAGAGACAGTAAAGGCGGCATATTCAAAAGTATTGTTTGACAACAGCAAGGTTATTAAAACCACAGGTATCACCTTCAGGCCAATGGAACAATCTGTGGCCGAGACTGCACGGCTGTATCTGATGGACAAGTCAGAGGGCAACCTGGTCTGAGACATAAGAAGTTTATTCTTCAACAATGATAACTGCCATGTCCATCACATTGGTCATGGTTGGTCCCGTTATCACATGCCCCCCGGCGATCCTGAAGAAATTCGTTGAATCAAAATCCCTTATATATTTCTCAGGGTCGATATGGGATGAAAAAGCCCGGCTGAATGTCTCTGAACTGACTACTGCTCCTGCTGCATCAGTCGGCCCGTCATTCCCGTCGGTACCTCCGGCAAGCAGGGTTATTCCAGGACTATTCCTCAGTCTGGAGGCAGCCACCAGGGCCAGATGCTGGTTTCTTCCACCCTCCCCTGTTCCTGTCACCCTGAGCGTTGTTTCTCCTCCGGCCAGTATACAGGCGGGCTTTACAACATCCCCGTCATTCCTGATCCTGAGGGCCGTTTCAACCAGGTAGTCAGCTGCGGCAACAGAATCTCCCGTCAGTTCCTCACCCAGGATCATTGTATTGAATCCCAGCAATGAGGCCTCCTCCTGTGCAGCCTCAAGGGCAGTCATATTGGTACCGCATATATAGTTATATGTTTTGTCAAAGGCGGGATCACCATCACCTGGTGTTTCCGGCTTCAAACCATTCATCCCGTCTTCGAGGTATCTGATAACTCCTGTTGTTACGTCGCTTATGAGACCATAATCACGCAGTATCCCAAGGGCATCGGCATAGCTTGAATTGTCGGGAGTTGTCGGACCTGAAGCGATAACATCCATTCTGTTTCCAGGGACATCGGAAAGGATGAGTGATACAATATTTGCAGGCAACACCGCTTTCGACAGCTGTCCCCCCTTTATGTATGAAAGATGTTTTCGAACCGTATTCATTTCACTTATTGGTACGCCTCCCCTGACAAGCACACTGTTCAGCACTGCAATATCCTCAGGGATAAGTCCTTCTGGAATATCAGTCAGCAGAGCCGATCCCCCTCCCGAAAGAAGGCAGATTATAATATCATTTTCACCTGCTTCGCGTGCAATATTGAGTATCCTGGAAGTTGCCCCGAAACCGTTATAGTCAGGGACAGGATGACCTGCCTCGGTAACTTCAATGTACCTCAGCTTGCAGGCATGACCGTATTTGACTACCACATGGCCACCTGAAATTCTGTCGCCCAGTATGGCTTCCACATAATGGGCCATTGCTGCACTTGCCTTTCCGGCTCCTATAACAAAGATCCTTCCCAGGCTGCCTGTATCAAACTCCCTGTCGCCAATCCTAATTGATGAACCCGTAACCGAAAGGCTTCTTCTTATAAGCCGCTCCGGCATAACTCCCTTTATCCCTGCCAGAAATATGCTGATGGCTGCCTTTTCATTATCCATAACATTGTGCTTTTTTCTTATTCAAAATACCGGGATATAAATTATATAACAAAGAAGGAAATAATCCAGATGAAAGAGAAAACAACCAGCCCCATTATGAGGGTGGCCGGAGTATAGACCCTCAGTGCCGTATTTATATCAATACCCGAGAAATTGCTCACCACCCAGAAATATGAATCATTGGCATGAGAAACAACCATTGATCCGGCTCCCATGGAAAGCATGGCAAGAAGCCTTCCCCACTCGGTGTCGAGTCCCAGCAGGGCAAGCATAGGCTCCATAAAAGAAGCCGCAGTGATAATGGCAACTGTTGAGGAGCCCTGGGCAGTCTTCATCAGGGCTGCAATAAGAAAGGGTACAACCAGTCCTATGTTTGTTCCTGCCAGAAGCCTCCCGAGACTCTCTCCTGTTCCCGTGGCTTTTATGACCATCCCGAACATACCTCCTGCAGCTGTAACAATAAGTATGGGACCTGCTTTCTCCACAGCCTCGGTAAAGACATCATTCAAAGTGCCGGTGTCTTTTTTCCTCAGCAGAAAAAGAGAAAGGAAAGCTCCTGCAGAAAGAGCAATAACAGGATCTCCTGGAAAATAAAACAGCCTTGAGAACAGACTCAGTCCCTCACTGTCAAAAAGAGTGGCAAGCGATCTGACAGTAATAAGAAGAAGAGGTACGACAACAGGAAGAAAAGACAGTAGCACCGGGGGGAGATCCCGGGTGTCTGTTTGTCGCGGTACATTTACCGTACCTGTTTCTTTTATACCCAGCCTGCGGGTGATCCACCGGCTCCAGACAAAGGCTGCAATGGTTGCAGGTATGGCAAGCAATACGCCGGTGACAATGAGATAGCCTATATTGGCTTTCATGATACCGGCAGCAGCCAGTGCGCCGGGATGAGGAGGTATAAGACAATGAACCGAATAGAGTGATGAAGCAAGAAGCGTCGCCATAAACGCCATCGGTAATCGTGAACGCACGCTGAACGATTTTGCCAGCCCGCTGAGAATGATAAAACCTGAATCACAGAATATGGGAAGGCCTGTCAGGAAGCCCGTCATGCCCAGTGCATGAGCACTTCGTTTTTCTCCTGTCTTCGAAACAATATACTCAGCCATTCTGATTGTAGCTCCAGTCCTGTCGAGAGTCACCCCTATCATTGTCCCGAGAATGATTAGAAGACCTATCGAACCCATTGTTGAACCGAATCCGTCCTTTATTGTACTTATCACCTGCCCCGGGGGGAGGGTTGTAACAGCAAGAAAAAGTGACACAAGGAACAGGGCAACAAAGGCCTTGAGCTTTACCGCTGAGGTCAGCAGTATTATGGCAATGATGCTGATGATTACCAGAAGAGAAACAAGGAGTGTACTCATATATTGTAAGATAAAACAGATATTACTCTTCAGAATATATCCTGCTGACAGATTTTACCGCTCTGTCGGAGAAGAAGTCGGAAGCCGGGAAGATCCTGAACCTGCCTCCCGCCTCATCACCGCAATTTATCAGAAGAAATTCCTGCTGGTCGTTCCTGTTGAAAAGCTCTGAGAAAGACAGTACGCATCTGTAACCATCAGTTCCAGCAATGCAGAGGAGAGCCTGCCTTAAATTGTGCCTGTTAAAGTGACAATAATCCTTAAGGACATCCTTTAACATCACCCCGGTGAAAGGTGTTGTGCTGTGGATTCCCCTGCCTCTTCCATAGAAGACGGTGTTATATGTCACGCTACCTTCATCCTCCCCGGCTTCAGGGAGCCTCATTTCAGGGATACCCTGTTTATAAAAGCTTATATAAGGGGAAAAAGGAGGCGTGATGCCGGATAAGTGCTGTATGGACCTTCTGAAAGAACGTATTGTAATATTCTGAGGAGAAGATATATTGCGTTCTGTAACAAGATCATTGGCGGCAACGATCATGGGCTTTGAAGGGAGGGGCCACAGATCGTTGGTCTTTGTGGGAACTATCCTTGAAACATCAGTGGCTATTATTATCCTGTGCATATTGACAGGATAGAAGATCTCTCCCCAGCTGAAAATAACTTTTTCTCCGTCAGCATTTCTTACCTCCGCAAAGAGATCTATAACCGATCCGAATTCATTCCTGTTCGACTTTTCAGGAATAAAGGTATTCAGAATATCGAACAGTGAATAGCCGTCGTACCTGTATGCACCAGTAAACCTGTTGTGGCTGTTATCTTCAAGGACCGCTTCCTTTACTGTTACAGATCTCTTCTGCAGTGATGAAAGATCTGCAAAACCCGGATTAGCTGTCTCCCCTACCACTTCTATGACCGGTAGCCCCAGGTGATGTGTCTCGCTCTTATCATAGAAATTATTAGTCATATCATCTTATAATACGGCAGTCATGTATCAGGCAAAAAACAGGTAAGCCACCATGATGGCGGCAATAATACCGGCAAGGTCGGCAATCAGTCCGCAACCAACGGCATGCCTTGTGTTCTTAATGCCCACCGAACCGAAATAGACAGCTATTATATAAAAAGTTGTATCCGTAGCGCCCTGTAAGGTACATGAAAGCCTGCCAACAAAGGAATCGGCTCCATATACCGTCATGGTATCTATCATAAGTCCTCTGGCCCCGCTCCCACTCAGAGGTTTCATAAAGGCCACTGGCAGTGCAGCGGTAAAGCCCGTATCAAATCCAAGCCATGCAAACAACTTTTCAAAACCACCTATAATGAAATCCATGGCTCCCGAAGCCCTGAAAATTCCGATAGCCACCAGTATGGCTATCAGGAACGGAATTATTTTTATGGCAATATTAAACCCCTCTTTTGCCCCCTCGATAAAAGCATCGTAAACATTTACCTTCCGTACCATTGCCAGGATTATAAAAATGACAATAACAGAAAGGAGTATGAAATTTGCTGCAAAGGTCGATACTTCAGTAATCTGTTCTTTGGGCATGGACGAGAAGTAAATAATAATACCGGCAATAATGGCAGTAAGTCCACCCAGATATGCCATAACTACTCTGTCAAAAAGATTTATCTTCTGAACTATAGCTACACTTATCAATCCTGCAAGGGTAGCAACATAGGTAGCTATCAGAATAGGGAGAAAGATGTCGGAGGGATTGGCGGCGCCCAGCTGGCTTCTGTAAACCATTATGCTTACAGGAATTATTGTAAGACCCGAAGCATTAAGAACAAGGAACATTATCTGGGCATTTGAGGCAGTCTCCTTATCCGGATTTGATTCCTGCATCTCCTTCATGGCTTTGAGTCCCATTGGGGTGGCAGCATTATCGAGTCCAAGCATGTTGGCCGAGAAGTTAAGTATCATTGAACCGTATGCCGGGTGTCCGTCAGGCAAACCCGGAAATAACCTCCTGAACAGAGGACCGAAAATCCTGCCAAGGATGCCCACAACTCCTCCCTTCTCCCCTATCTTCATCAGACCGAGCCATAGGGTAAGCACCCCGGTGAGCCCGAGAGAGATCTCAAAACCTGTTTTTGCATTGTCAAAAGTTGAATTAACCATCTCATTGAATATCTGAGTATTGCCTGCAAAAAGCCATTCACCGGTTGCAACGATGAATCCTATAAGAAAAAAAGCAATCCAGATATAATTCAGAGCCATATCGAATGTATGATTGACGAAGATAAAGAAATATATTTGAAAGGAGAAAGGCGATGTTCAAACAAAGGGTAATGGACGGTCCTGCCCGGGTAAAGAGAGGGCGCGTAAGATTGAAACAGAGCCTGCACTTGATTTTTTTAGATATCTTTGTAATTATGATAATAACAAAGCACAATGGCAAGATTCGCGAGAGTTGATGTGATAATAAGAATGCGTGAAACAGGCATTATTCCTGTATTTTACAATGCAGATGCAGATATATGCAGAAATGTTATTAAAGCATGCTACAGGGGTGGCATGACTGTTTTTGAGTTTACAAACAGGGGGGAGTTTGCCCATGAGCTGTTTGGTGAGCTCAACAGGTGGGCTGCAAAGGAGATTCCTGATCTTATCCTGGGAGCCGGATCGGTGATCGATGCCGGAACGGCCTCGTTATATATCCAGCTTGGCGCCAACTTTATTGTATCTCCTGTTCTGAATCCCGAAATGGCAAAGGTATGCAACAGGCGTAAGATACTCTGGTCGCCCGGTTGCGGAACACTTTCCGAGATCAGCCTTGCCGAGGAGCTGGGCGCTGAGATTGTCAAGATCTTCCCTGGTTCATCTGTCGGAGGTCCCGATTTTGTGAAGGCCGTCAAGGGCCCGTGTCCATGGACAAGCATTATGCCCACCGGGGGCGTTGAGCCAACTGCCGGAAACCTGGCGGAATGGTTCGGGGCGGGTGTTACATGTGTCGGGATGGGATCTAATCTGATAACAAAAGAGCTTATAAAAAACAACGACTGGGATACTCTTGCAGCCAGGGCTGAAGAAGCAGTAAGAACAGTAAAAGCCCTGATAAAGCATTGATTGAATGCCTTCCCGTAAAGATTGTTATTTGGTATATTTAAGGTTTAATTTCATGTAATATTAAAATTCAGGCTTATGAAGAACAAAATGCTTATCACTTGTATTCTGGTTGCGGTCAGCCAGTTCCTCGGTTCGGTCAATGCCCAGGATATTACACTTCCCGAACCACACAGAACAGGAGGCATGCCCCTGATGCAGGCACTCAATGAAAGGCATTCGACCAGAACCTTTACAAATGAGAACCTTAGCCAGCAGCAACTATCTGATCTTATGTGGGCAGCATGGGGATATAACAGGAAGGACGAGAATAAAAGGACTGCTCCATCATCCAGGGATTTCCAGGAGATCGATGTCTATGTTTCGATGGCTTCAGGCCTCTACGTCTATGATGCAGCAAAACATATTCTGAAACAGGTGCACAATAAAGATATCAGGGCACTCTGCGGGACCCAGGACTTTGTTGCGACAGCACCACTTAATATTGTATATGTTGCCGATATGGTAAAGACAGGGAAGAAAGAGGGTGATGCCATTACTGATACCGATCTGCTTTCTTCATGGGCCAACACAGGCCTCATTGCTCAGAACGTATATCTCTTCTGTGCTTCCGAAAAGCTGGGTTGTGTTATCAGGGGACTCATTCCCAAGGAGAAGCTGGCTCCTGAAATGGGGTTAAGACCTACACAGTTTATAATATTGTCGCAGACTATTGGAGTACCGGTTATATAAACCCTGACCGGATAAAAATGCATTGAAAACAGGAGGGAATCGCCAGGATACCCTCCTGTTTCTATTTTTTACCAATGCCCGGCAACTCTTTAATTCTAATGTTTCTGAAATGCACTTCGGAACCGTGACCGAGGAATCCGATGTGGCCTTTTGTATTCTTTAACCCGGGGTGATCGTTATGATCCATTGTACCGTTATCGCGCGCATCTGCAATGTCGCCGTCAACTATTACTGTGCCATTAAGGGTTACTGTTATCCTGGTGCCTTCCGCACGAACCTCCTGATAGTTCCATTCACCAACAGGGTTAAGGAACTCCCTTTTTGCCGGTATAACACCATATACTGAGCCATGGTACTGATAAGGCTGAAGATTGGCATATACGGGTGCATTATTGTCGAGTATCTGGAGTTCCATTCCAACGTAGGCAGCGTCTCCCTCTGGCGGAGTCCTGATACCCAGCCCGTTATTGGCCCCGGGGGTTAGCATGAATTCAAATCTCATTACAAAGTCGGAATACTCTTTTGCTGTATAAAGGTTTCCACCGCTTCCTGTACCGGGATTAACAACTATCTTATTCTCCCCGACGATGTATGACTCCTTGTTTCCAATCCAGTTATCAAGGTTACGGCCATTAAACAGAGCTTTAAATCCTTCCGTTTTCTCTTCGGTGGTAAGGTTAAACTCCTCGTCCCTGATCTCCCTGATATACAGATCCCTGAATCCAAGGTTGGTGCCGTGGGCCTGCAATTCGACCGGGCCTTTCGGGAAGATTGGAATACTACGGTCCCAGTAGTTTTCCATGGTAACATTATCAACCACAAGTATTCCGTTGAGCCATACCGATACTTTTTCTCCGGTCATCAAAATACGGAAGCTGTTCCACTCACCTACAGGGTTATCGGCGACCTGGAGTGGTTTTGAAGGGTTAACCTGGTTATTGTAGAGCCCCCCTGAACCTACGTTGGCTTCAACATCACTTCTTGAAGTATCCCATATCTGAACCTGTGGAGTGCCCCTGAGATAGATCCCGCTGTCGCCGTCCCTGCTTATCACCCAGTCGACCAGCATCTCAAAGTCGCCGTATTCGCGAATAGTACACAGGTTATCTCCCTCTCCGTTAAACCATATACAACCATCCCTGACCGTCCAGCTGGAGGGCACCCTGACATCAGCCTCAGCCTGTCTTCTTTCCAGTTCAGATCGTCTCATCCGCGACCTGACAAGCGGGTTCTCAACCAGACCCTGCCATCCACTAAGGTCTTTCCCATTGAACATCGGAACAAAACCTTCATCGGGAAGCATCCCGTCAATATACCTGCTTACCATCTCCCTTTCGTATTCACTTTCAGGACCGGCAAGGCAGGTAAGAGTTTTTTCAAGAATCTCCCTCACGTTATTTCCGTACATTCCCGTACGTGAGTCAACAGTCGGAAGTGCAATGAACATAACTGCCCTGGCTGCTGCAGCAGAGGTCCCGGGATCATCAAGAAAAGGAGCAGCAAAGAACAGGGCCTGGTATGTCTTCAGTTTCCCTGCCGCAGTCAGAATCAGATTCCTGCGGTCATTACCCGTAGCAAAGGGCATAACCTTTTTAAGAAGCAGCAGTTTCTGCTCGTCAGTGAGGGGAGAACTTCCTGTCTGAGCCACATAGGCATTAAAAGCCCTGTCTCCGAATGTCTTATTACCTGATGCCAGTATCTCGAAGAGTGCTGAGGATGCTGAATGATCCCTCCATGAGGTGAGGGTTTCAAAACATATATCTCTCAGGGCTCCCTGGCCCGCTTCAAATTCCTTAAGTACATAGGCAAGGGCTTCCTTCCCTCCTGTCCTGGCAAGAACCGGGATTATCTTTTCTTTGGATGCATCACCGGCCAGGGCTTTCAGAAGCAACTCCGACCGTTTCTCAGGATCTTCAGTCATTGATGCCGCCCTGGCCAGGGCCGACTGAAGTTCCCTGACAAGGTCAGGGTCGTCAGTCTCAGCCATCAGATCAGTAAGCTGAAGCTGGTTTTCAGAAGAAGCCAGGGCAGCCAGAGCTTTGAAGGCTGCCAGACTGACATCCGGGTTATCTGAATCAGTAAATGGAAGAACATCATTGAAGAAACCGTTGTCACTGTTCCATGCCATAAGCTCAATAATGGTTTTTTGTGATTCATCGGGCGCCTCTCCCAGAACTGAACGGAGTTCACCGATTGATGTAGTTCCGGCAACCGTCATAAGGGCCTTTTTAACCGATTCCTGATCTCCGGCACCTGTATGGTGCAGAAGGAAGTCCCTGAGGTCGGGAATAGCCTTGTTACCCGATATTTTTGAGACAGCGGTAACGGCAGCAGCTCTCACCTCCGGATCGGCATCGTTCATAGCCTGCCTTACAAGCGGCAGGGAGAGCTCATCTCCAAAACTACCAAGCATATAGATAATACCAGGTCTGGCAAAAGATTCAGCTTTTGGATAGAAGTCAAGCCATTTGTTTATTATTTCCTTTCCCGGAACAAGAAGAGAAGCCTGAAAGGCAGCTTCCCTGTATGTCTTGTCGGGATGACCTGCAGCCTTAAAGAGAACCTTCATGGCTCCTGTGCCGTGAAAGCCCGTGTATATCTTTAGGGCTGCTGACTTGTTCTGTATTGTGGTTTTGTCGTTACATTTTGCCATGACAAGGTTACATATCCGGTCCATGGTTTTCAGATCTCCGGCAAGACCTGCATTCCGGGCATATTCAAGCAGGGAGGCTGTGGCTCCTGTATGTTCCCATCTGTAACCTACATCTTTTGCAGCATCATGTAACACAGGGTAAGCCAGGGGACTGCCGCTCTGTGCAAGAGCATTGAAAGCAGAGGCTCTGGTGTTGACATTTATATCTGAGGCGAACCTGATATATTCATTTACAGCCAGTGGAGATCTCATTAAGGCCAGGGCATTCATCACTCCTGCTGCACAGGGAAGGCCGGGATTCTTCAGTGCCTCAGCCAGAATCTCCTCAGCACCCAGGCCTCCCACTGACCTGATAACGGCAAGAGCAGGATTACACAGTTCCCTGCTCATCAGGTAGTCCTTAAGAGCAAAAACAGCTTCACTGCTTCCCGTAAGCTGCAGTTGCCTGATAAAAAAATCCTTGACCCCATAATCCTCCCCCGATGCGGCATATCCCAGACATATCTTCTCCCACAGGGTTTTTGCTTCAGGGTTGGTGTTTGCAGACAGATATCGTGAAAGGGATGCGGCAGCAAACCTGGCCTTTGTGTCATCGCCCGTTCCTGCTGGTATTATCTGGTCGCAAATCATCCTGATGCCGTATTCACCAAGTCCGATAATTTCTGCCATCAGTCTGTCTGTGGTGGCATTGTCGTTTGCCGGAAGCCGGCCCAGCAGATCAGCAACCTTTGTCTCAGTGGTCCTGAGATCCTGGGAAAAGGAAAGCGAAGATACAAGCAGGAGTGCTGTTGCTGCCAGGAATATCCTTATGATTTTCATCAGTATATAATTTTTATTTTAATGGTCTGATGGAACCCACATGTCTGAAAATTATATACATACGTGTTTGTGTATGCAATACATGTGGGTTTCAT
>JAVEZD010000001.1:24158-42958 GCA_034003165.1 Bacteroidales bacterium
TTGTTTCAGATTAAAAATGTGTTTCAGATTTTCCAGGGATCACGCATTGGTTGATCGATAAGTTTATTAGCACCCTCATCGTCGGTAAAACGCTGGCTGACCGGATCAAACTTCAGATCCCGGCCAAGTCGAAGTGCTGATAAACCCAGATTCACTATGGAACACGACCTGTGACCATTTGACTCATTAAGGGCAAATTTCTTCCTTGTCAGGACCGATTCAGAAAATGACGTTATCTGAGGCTCCGGTTCAGGAAGTGAAGCGATAAGACTCTCAATATTTTTAATGTCCGATTTGAATCCCTTGAATATCTTACCGTTGGGCCCTTCAATATAGGCAGCATCCTTATCCCTGTTTTCACCGTCGAGGATGATCTTGCAGCCATCATCGTAGGTAAAGGTAATCCTTCGCCACGAGCCCACAGCATCATAGTGTTGCTGGGGGGCATCGATCTCTATAAGTGACGGGCCTGTACCGTCCTTACCAAGCAGATACTGGATGGGATCGATATAATGCTGGCCCATATCTCCCAGTCCGCCCCCGTCGTAATCCCAGTAGCCGCGGAATTTTGCATGGACCCTTTCAGGGTTATAGGGTTTCCAGGGGGCAGGTCCGAGCCACATATCATAGTCGAGTTCAGGGGGTACATCCTGAGGCTTGAGATTATGGAGCCCCGACCAGTAGAATTTCCAGTCGTAACCTGTTATACCGCTAACCGTGAATTTGAGAGGCCAGCCCAGCACACCGCTGTCAATAAGTTTCTTAAGAGGTCTGACTTCGGTACCCAGACCATAAAACTGATCCCTGAATCTGAACCAGGTATTTAGCCGGAACATTCGTCCGTATCTCTGAACCGCCTCCACTACCTTAATACCTTCGCCTATGGTTCTTGTCATCGGTTTCTCGCACCAGATGTCCTTCCCCGCTTCGGCCGCCATTTTGGCCATTATTCCGTGCCAGTGCGGAGGTGTGGCAATATGGACTATATCGATATCGGGCCTGGCAAGCAACTCACGAAAGTCGCGGTAAGCACTAACCTCACTGCCGGCAGCTGCCACTGCCTGTTCAAGATGCCCCGAGTCGACATCGCAAACGGCAAGCAGACGCGTTCCCTCGTAATTGAAATGGCCCATACCCATCCCGCCGACACCAATAATACCTTTTGTCAGCTGATTTGACGGGGCCATGTAGCCCCGGCCTCCCAGGACATGCCTGGGAACAATGGTAAAGGCCAGAATGGCGGCTGAACCCTTTCGGATAAAATCGCGCCGGCCCTGCTTATTTCTTTCCATAAGGTAGTTATTATAAGGAATTTATTTCTGGCAGTACTTTTTAAGCAAGCTCCCGCTCCTTGAGATACCGGTAAAAATCTGACTTTGAAAATATTCAATTTTATCCTTAACTCCAAAAAAAATCAGAAAGGTTTCTGTTATATCACAATTATGTCCGGGAACCTGATCTGCTTCCGGCCTGGACCATATTATCATGCCAATTCATAGCTAAAATGATTTTTTCATCGTAATTTCGAACTGTTAAAATATTGCATATAATTCCGGAAAAATAAACCTGAAAAACTGTTTAAAATGGCTAAAGTGACCAAGGAAGAGGCGCTCCTGTATCACAGCAGGGGTCGTCATGGCAAAGTGGAAGTCATTCCTACAAAACCCTATTGTACCCAGAACGACCTGAGTCTAGCCTACACCCCGGGAGTTGCCTGGCCCTGTCTGGAGATAGAGGCCAGTCCGGAAGATGCATACCAGTATACTGCCAAAGGCAACCTGGTGGCTGTGATCTCAAACGGTACCGCCGTTCTGGGTCTTGGCGATATCGGCGCCCTCGCAGGGAAACCTGTTATGGAAGGCAAAGGACTACTGTTCAAGGTTTTTGCTGATGTTGACGTTTTCGATATTGAAGTCGACGAGAAGGATCCTGAAAAGCTCATTGAGATTTGCGCAAAGATCTCTCCCACTTTCGGAGGTATTAACCTTGAAGACATAAAGGCCCCTGAGTGTTTTGAAATAGAAAGAAGGCTGAAGGAGATGCTCGACATTCCCGTTTTCCATGATGATCAGCACGGTACAGCTATTATTTCGGGGGCTGGACTGCTCAATGCTGTTGAGATAACAGGCAGGAAGATTGATGAGATAAAGATGGTGGTATGTGGTGCAGGGGCAGCCGCCATATCGTGCTCAAGGCTTTATCTTTCGCTTGGCGTAAGAAAGGAAAACATAGTAATGGTCGACAGGAAAGGGGTTCTGAACAGGAAAAGGCAGGATCTTAATATCTACAAGCAGGAATTTGTAACCGATCGTGATATTGACACTCTTGCCGAAGCCGTTGTGGGTGCGGATCTTTTCCTGGGACTCTCTGCAGCGAATATGATGACAAAGGAGATGCTTGCTTCCATGGCTGCTGATCCGATAGTCTTTGCCATGGCCAATCCTGTTCCCGAGATTTCGTATGAAGAGGCTTTTGAAACCCGCGATGATGTCATTTTTGCCACTGGCAGGTCAGACTATCCAAACCAGATAAATAACGTTCTTGGATTCCCTTATATCTTCAGAGGAGCGCTTGATGTAAGGGCAACCACAATTAATGAAGAGATGAAGCTTGCTGCATCCAGGGCGCTGGCTGCTCTTGCAAAAGAGCCTGTCCCTGAATCAGTACTAAAGGCCTATTGTGTCGACTCGCTATCTTTCGGCAGGGACTATATAATTCCCAAACCACTTGATCCCAGGCTTATATCATGTGTGGCCTCGTGTGTGGCCAGAGCTGCTATGGAAACAGGAGTTGCACGCCGGCAGATAAATGACTGGGAAGCCTATAAAAACAGTCTTGACAACCGGCTTTGCGATCATATTAAAAAAATAGGGGAAGTCTCGGGTATCTGATGCTCCCCTCACTTCAGGCGATCATAATTCGGGTATCCTTACAATTGATTCCCGGATTCTCTTCTCGCTTATAAAGGGCCCTATTTTCTTTTCATACATCGACACAATCAGATCTGCGGTCTCTGAAACAGTGAATCCCTTCCGGTTGATTGTTGCATCAAAAAGTGAATCGATATTAACAGGCTTTTTATCAAGAAAAGTCCTTATAAGGTTATATCTCTTTTCATCGGTAGCCACCACATACTCCTCAGCTTTTTCAATGCTCATCTGCTTTTTCTTCATAACATTCTCCACCCTCCAGTAAAAAGGAGCCACCAGCCGGATATGAAGGGCATTCCTCACCTCCGATGAAATGGACACACCGCCTCTGCCCACCAGGATTATGAATCCTGATTTGCATATAGACAAGACGACATCCCTGATTGCCTTCTTTATCCTGAGATCGCTTACAAATCCTCCGGAGAATGCCATTATCATTTCGGAAAGATTTGTCATCTCAATGCCCTTGTAGAAATTCTCAACACGCTGGGCATCCGTGTTAAGCTCCCTTGCGATGGCATAAATTATGTCCTTGTCAACCCACCGCCATCTTTTCACCCCGGCCTTCCTGTTGAGCACCTCAACAATATCCTCAGCCACCCGCCGTGCATCACAGCCTGTGAGCCTCGAAATTGTAATAACAGGACCATCCTCGAAAGCAGGCTGGTTCAAAAGAGCCTGCCTGTACCGATCATCAAAATAATTAAAAAATTTTTCCATCTTACCGGCGTCTTTAATTCCCTATCAGACTTACTCCTGACTTCAGTTTATCAACAACTGAAGATCAATAAATTATCCCGTTTTATAAACGGACGGAAAGACTACTCTTTCCGGAACAAAATGCCAGTCATTTTACTCATAAAAGATACGAAAAAAAACGCTTATAAGAAACAGAAATCTGTTAAAATTCACTACCGTCTTTATTTTGCAGCAGGCTTTCTTTTATTAGTTTTTTTTAACAACCTGTTCATTGGAAACGGCGTGATTTTTGCTATCATCTTTAGTGAAAATGAGGTTATTATTAAAAATAGTATCCGTATCGCTGATTGCTTTTCTGCTTCACTCAGGATGTAAAAAGACAAACAGCGGCAATGACGACAGGGTCATACTGTTCCAGTATGAGTATCTGGGCCCTGCTCCTGTCAATGATCACAACGGATATTTCATCGATAGTGACGGAAACATACTTACCTATAATACCCCACCCGACTGGCGTTTTCCCGGGAGTGATCTGGTATTGACTGCTGATCAGATGGAAGAGAATATTAAACAAAGCACCTATTCAGGTATCAGAGTACCTGAGGAGGAACTTGCCCGGTATGAGAAGTATATCAGGTTTCTTACACTCAGCAAGGTATCGGCTCCGAGAAATACAGGATCTGAAAAAGGCACTGCCAGGTTCATCTGCTATGAGTTCACCCCGAACACCGGCATCTACAGCGGTACTATAATTAAGACTGAAGGCGCGGTGTCGAGTGAAAACCTTAACTTCTATTCAAAAAGAATTGCCTCCTGGCTTAAGGACATCCATACCTCCTTCTCTGCGGAGTAACATTTAAGGAAAAGACATATTAATATTAATTAGTCCCGGAGCATTTAATTTTTGTAATACTCTTATATTTTTATTATATCTTTACTTCTTACAAGAATAATATCCCGCAACTAACCTAATTAAAAAAACATGGATTCATCATTTTTTTCCAAACCGGAACTAGTATGGTTTCTGATTGGATTCATTCTGTTTCTTCTTGAACTGGCGCTTCCAGGATTTGTAATATTCTTCTTCGGCGTTGGGGCCTGGATCACCGCACTCTTATGTCTTATTGCCAACCCGGGCATCAATATTCAGGTTATTGTCTTTGCCCTGACCTCGGTTCTTGCCCTTGTAGCTCTCAGAAGGATGCTTCAGAGGAAATTCCTTAGCAGCAAGGATTCTCTATCGGAAAGTGTTGAAGATGAATTCACCGACAGGGAAGCCATAGCCACATCTGAGATCAGGCCGGGTAAAAAAGGAAAAGTTGACTTTAAAGGCACCACCTGGAAAGCAGAATCTGATTCAGAGATATCAGAAGGTCAGGTTGTTGTTATTAAAAGCAAAGAGAATTTCACATTATTTGTTGAACCTAAATAAAATTAAAATGCCAAGTACAACATTCATTCTTGTTGGTGTAATCCTGCTTGTATTCATACTGGTTGCATCAATGGTCAAGGTTGTTCCACAGAGAACGGCCATCATTGTAGAGCGCCTGGGAAAATACAGGGCAACCTTTACTGCCGGCTTTCAGGTACTTATCCCCTTTGTCGACAAGGTCAGGTACAGACATACCCTGAAAGAACAGGCAATTGACGTTCCTTCACAGGTATGTATTACCAGGGATAACATCGCCGTTGAAGTTGACGGCATCCTTTACCTTCAGGTACTGGATCCGCAGAAAGCTTCGTATGGTATTGACAACTACCGCTTTGCTTCAATCCAGATAGCACAGACAACGATGAGAAGTATCATTGGTAAACTTGAGCTTGACAGGACGTTTGAAGAAAGAGAAACCATCAACGTGTCAATCGTTGAAGCAGTTGATAAGGCAAGTGAGCCATGGGGTGTCAAGGTTTCCAGGTATGAGGTGAAGAATATCTCCCCTCCCCAGACCATCCGCGACGCCATGGAAAAACAGATGAGAGCCGAAAGGGAAAAGCGAGCCATCATTGCCGAATCGGAAGGTACCAAACAGGCCAAGATTAACGTAGCCGAAGGTGATAAGCAGGAGCTTATCAAGAAATCGGAGGGCGAGATGCAGAAACGCATAAATGAAGCTACCGGACGTGCTTCTGAGATTGAGCAGGTTGCTGTGGCAACAGCAAACGGCCTCAGAGCCATCTCAATAGCCATCTCTGAAGAAAACGGACTTAATGCCGTTAATCTTAGAATTGCCGAACAATATCTTTCTGCCTTCGGTAACCTTGCCAAACAGAATAACACCATGATAATTCCCGGAAACATGTCAGACATTGCCGGCGTGGTTGCTACTGCAACATCGGTATTCAACGAATCGAGGGATAAAAGAAAATAAACCCGACTGCTTTGGCAGACAGGCTTTTAAGAATAAAAGGGCTTGCCATCATACGGCAACCCTTTTTCTTTTTTTATCCTTTTATCTTCTGTGCTGAAGTGTAACTAAAACAACCCCTTACTATCCCGGCTTATTATCTTCTACTGCAGCTAATCAACCAGATCACTGACCCCGTATGAAGCATACTCATATTTATAAATAAAATGTATTCAACTTAAAAATCATAACACAAGTAGCAATACAAGTAATTTTAAATTTCTAAATTAGTGACTCCTGTATTACTTTTTAAATGGCTTTCTTCCAATGAATGAAAACCGGAAGTTACTGGCTTGGGCAATCAGCCGGGCCTGTATAGCAATCATTTTTATTTCACAGTTTCCTGACCTGCATTGCCAGGTGACCCGGCAATATACTGTAAGTGGTTATGTGAGAGAGAAAGAAAGCGGGGAATCGCTAATTGGGGTATATATATATTCTCCTGACAGGAAGAGCGGTACAGTAACTAATAACTATGGTTTCTACTCCCTTACACTACCTGAGACAGATTCACTTGAGCTTGTTTTTTCTTATGTGGGCTATACTCCCGAATTAAGGAAGACAGGACTCAGACAGAACACTGAACTTAATGTTGACCTGACATCGGATCTCATTCTGGGTGAAGTTGAGATAACAGCTGACCGTACAGAAAAGATAAGCGCTTCAGAAAAGATGAGCAATGTAAGGCTTCAGGTTGCCCAGGTGAAGAGTGTACCTTCGCTGATGGGAGAAAAGGATGTTCTGAAGGTCCTTCAACTGATGCCAGGAGTACAGAAAGGGACTGAAGGTACAAGCGGGTTGTACGTGAGGGGTGGCGGACCCGACCAGAACCTTATAATACTCGACGATGCTATTGTTTATAATGCAAGTCATCTGTTCGGCTTCTTCTCACTATTCAACGGTGATGCTCTGAAAAGTATTGAGCTTACAAAGGGAGGCTTTCCTGCAAGGTTTGGCGGAAGGCTATCATCTGTACTGGAGATAAATATGAAAGAAGGAAACAGGCAGGAATGGCACGGCGAAGGTGGTATCGGATTAATCTCATCAAGGTTTACAGTTGAAGGTCCATTAAAAAAAGGCAAATCATCGATCCTTATATCAGGCCGCAGGACCTATGCCGACCTTATCCTGCGTCCGGTTCTCAAAATGCTCGGTGAGGAGAACACGGGATACTATTTCTATGATCTGAATGCAAAGGTTAATTATGACTTTGGCAGAAAAAACAAACTATACCTGAGCGGATACTTCGGAAAGGATAAATTTTATTTAAAGTACAAATCTTCAGGCTACAATGAAAACGTAGGCTTTTTATGGGGCAATGCCACTGCCACCCTAAGGTGGAACCACCTTTTTTCAGACAGGCTGTTCACAAACACCTCCCTGGTTTTCAGCGACTACACCTTCGGTATTTACGATGAATACGTTGTCACTTCTGAGAACAAGGATTTTTATGCCGAATACTATTCAGGGATCAGGGATCTTACCCTGAAATATGACCTTGACTATATTCCTAACCCGAGGCACTGGATAAAAGCCGGAATAACAGGAATAATACACAGATTCAATCCCCATGCCTATGTTCAGATCGACGTACCCGGTGAAGTCACACTCAGGGAATCGGACTATATAAATGGCACTGAAGCCGGTATTTATTTTGAAGACACCTGGCAGCCTTTTCAGACACTTAAAATTAATACTGGTCTGAGGCTTAGCAGTTTTTTTGCCGGAACAAGTACTTACATATATCCCGAACCAAGGCTCTCGGCAGCATGGAGGATCAGGGACGACCTGGCCATCAAGGCATCTTATGCTTCAATGAACCAATATATCCACATGCTTTCCAATACCGGGATCAGCCTGCCGACCGACCTATGGGTGCCGGCCACTGACAGGGTAAAACCCCAGCGTTCGGAGCAGCTTGCTGCGGGATTTGCAAAAGACTTTGACAGGCATGATCTTGCACTTAGTGTTGAAGGTTATTATAAAACTATGGATAATGTCATTGGATACCGGGAAGGTGCTTCCTTCCTCAATCTTAACGATCCGTCGGACATTGATTCTCCTCAGTGGGAGGATAATGTGACTTCCGGAAGATCGTGGTCATACGGGGCTGAGGTTATGTTGCAGAAAAAGGCCGGCAGGTTCAGCGGCTGGATAGGCTACACGCTGTCGTGGACCCATATGCAGTTCGATTCACTAAACCAGGGCAGAAGTTTCTATGCCCGATACGATCGTCGTCATGATATTTCAGTGACCGGCACTTACAAAATCAACGACAGGATAAGCATATCGGGGACATGGATCTATGGTACGGGGAATGCTGTGTCGCTGCCACTTTCAGAATACCCCGCAACACCCCACACCTTCCCCGATTTACAGTCAATTTATTATAATGAAAACAGCAACTTCAGTCCTGAGCTTTATATGACATTTTGGGTAACGGAACAGGGGCAGAAGAACAATTACAGGATGAAACCCTACCACAGACTGGATCTTGGAATTGAATTCAGAAAAGAAAAGAAATGGGGCGAAAGCATCTGGGAGGTCTCAGTATATAATGCCTACAACAGGCTTAATCCCTTCTTTTACTACAACGATTATGTTACGCGCGACGGAACTACTTACGGCGTATTGAAACAGATAAGTCTTTTCCCGGTAATTCCCTCGGTTACATGGTCATTCAGATTTTAAAATACTAATCAATGAATACCTTTTCAGCAACACCTGCCCTTTCCCTTTTCCCGGCCGCATGGCTTTGGCACCAGGGACAACCTTGCTATACAGGCATCAACTATTAATAGATATGAAGCTCAGATTTATATATATACTGATCATTATGCTTGCTTCATTTACTTCCTGCGAAAAGGAAGTGAAGGATGTTAAGCTGCCCCGGTTTGTCCGGAAGCTGGTAGTCGTTTCCTTTCTTTCACCCGACGACAGCATTTCGCTTATCAGGGTCACTTCAAACTCCCCTGTTTTTGGTGATATAAACCAGCTTTATGATACGGGGACCCTTACGGGAATCATAAGCAACGGGATAACTACTACAACCCTGACAGCCTGTCCCGAAGGCTTATGTTTCAGCCATGAAGACATGAAGGTGGAAGAAGGTCTTACCTACTCGGTTAAGATACAAAGCAGCAAGGGCCTTAAAGCTGAAGCCTCATGCAGGGTCCCTGTAAGAAATGACCTCGGACTGGAAGCAGATACAACAATAACATTCTACGAGGGCGACGGATACAATCCGCGGTATGTAATCACTTCAAAAATATACCTGAGGGATCCTCCCGGTGAGGACAACTACTTCAGGTTTTTCTGCAAGGCACTTATTTATGATGAAGGTTTTTATTATTACCCTGAAAAACACAGGCTTATCGGCTCGGAAGATGAGATATTTACCGACAACAGAAGTGAGGGGTCACGCATGCTGGTAAACACTGTCATTTCTGACATTTACCCAAAAAGTGATTCAGCTTTCCTTGTCTTCTATATCCTTAACACCGATGAAGCATATTACCTCTATCATAAATCACTTGAAGGCTATTCAGGGAGAGGTGATGATCCTTTCACCGAAATATCACCTGTGTATTCCAATGTAAATGGCGGATTGGGTATATTTGCCGCTTATTCTGCCGATTCACTGGTGCTCAGAGTGAAATAATTATGGAATGCTTTTTGTTGATAAGTTTATAGTTATGATTTTCAATATAATATTGAATTTTAGTAAATGATTAACATTACATTAACACAAAACAGTGCAACATTGAATGTAAATTTGCGTCTATATAGTAAATATCAATTTTTTCTACAGGCCGTCCGGCCACTCTACGATCAGGTTTAGGTTAATAAAGGAAAGATAATTCCCAGTTATCTTTCCTTTAATTTTTTTATCTGATTTTAATCATCAGGAATTGACTTTAACCATAATAACTTTAAACTGACTTTGATTTAAACGCCGTCGATATGAAGAAGAAAATCCGTTTCAGCCTTGTTTACCGCGATATGTGGCAGTCATCGGGTAAGTACCAGCCGAGGGCCGGACAGCTTAAGATGGTTGCCCCTCATATAATCGGGATGGGGTGTTTTGACAGGATTGAAACCAACGGGGGTGCCTTCGAACAGGTTCAACTCCTTTACGGAGAGAATCCAAACACAGCTGTAAGGGAGTGGACCAGGCCTTTTAATGAGGCAGGTATTGAGACTCATATGCTTGAAAGGGCACTTAACGGGATAAGGATGTTTCCTGTTCCGGCCGATATAAGAAGACTTATGTTCAGGGTTAAGAAAGCTCAGGGGGTCAACATATCCAGATCATTCTGCGGACTCAACGACCACCGTAATCTTGAACTTTCAATTAAATACGCCAGGGAAGCAGGTATGAAATCACAGGCTGCCCTTTCAATAACATATTCTCCGGTTCATACAGTTGACTATTACATGGATGTGGTAGATCATATCACCGGGTATGGAGCCGATGAGATATGTCTGAAGGATATGGCCGGTGTCGGAAGACCTGCAATGCTGGGAGAACTCGTAAGAAGGATAAGAAAGAGTTATCCCGGGATTATTATCCAATATCATGGTCATTCAGGTCCTGGCATATCTGTAGCATCAATGCTTGAAGTGGCAAGGGCCGGGGCCGACTTTATTGATGTCGCAATGGAGCCCCTTAGCTGGGGCATGGTACATCCTGATGTTCTGGCCGTTCAGGCCATCCTTAAGGATGCCGGATTTGATGTTCCCGAAATAAATATGGAAGCTTACATGAAGGTCCGGTCACTTACGCAGTCGTTTATTGATGACTTCCTCGGATACTTCATTGACCCCCGCAACAAACAGATATCCTCTCTTCTTATTAGCAGCGGCTTACCCGGAGGAATGATGGGCAGCCTGATGGCTGACCTGAAAGGTGTTCACCAGGGAATAAACGCCTCGCTTAAGGGCAAAGGCAAAAAGGAACTCACTGAGGATGAACTCATAGTGGCTCTCTTCAGGGAAGTCGAATATATCTGGCCCAGGCTGGGTTATCCTCCGCTTGTGACTCCTTTCAGCCAGTATGTAAAGAATGTTGCCCTTATGAATATTATTCAGCTTACAAGCGGAAAAGAACGTTTTGCCATGATCGACAACAACACCTGGGACATGATACTTGGAAAAGCAGGAAAGCTGCCCGGAGAATTGGGAAAAGAGATCATCGACCTTGCAGAATCCATGGGGAAGGAATTCTACACCGGTATTCCCCAGGATGCCTTTCCCGATGAACTTCCGGCTTTCAGGGAAGAGATGAAGAAGAATGGATGGCCGGAAGGACAGGATGAAGAGGAACTTTTTGAATTCGCCATTCATGAACGTCAGTACCGGGATTTCATGTCGGGTGCTGCCGCAACGAGGTTTGCTGAAGAACTGCTGAAGGCAAAGGAAAACGTTTCATCAATTGCCGGAAAAACTCCTCCTCCGGGAGCAGCTGTTTCGGAGAAACAAACGGCACCGGTAACAGATCCGTCACTTAAGATGATAACCTCACCAGCAAAAGGGAGAATCTACTATAATCTCTACGGCGAGATGACCGAGCCATCAAAACCCGGCGACCGCGTCGTAAAGGGAGAACGTGTATGCTATATACAGACCAGTTCGTATATTGATGAGATAGTGTCACCCTTCGAGGGAGAAATAAGCGAAGTGGTGATAAAGCAGGGAAAAAACGTCAGTAAGGGAGACATCCTCTTCAAAATAAGGGAAAACGGGAAAGGGATTAATTGACCCGGCAGGTAGAATATTCCGGATGGTGTTTGAGGAAGACACCTGTCTGATGCCTTCCATAAAAATGTTTTAATATCTTTATGCCAGGTAAACCCCTGTTCCGGAATGAATATCAAAAGAAAAGTACTTATCGTTCTTGCACTGCTGATGGCATTGTTAAGTTCCTGCCATAAGGCAGAACAAGTACCTTCTGCCACTAAGGGTGTCATTACCCTTAATAAGCTCCATGACAGAAACAGGTTTATTGTAAGGCTTAACGGTGAATGGGAGTTCTACTGGCTTAAAATGCTCCGTCCGAATGACTTCAGTTCCGGATCCGTACCCAAACCGGATATATTCGGAAAAGTACCTTCCTACTGGACCGACTACCATGCCACCGGATTAAATACTGAAAAGCACGGATTTGCCACCTACAGGCTCAGGGTTATCCTGCCTCCGGGTTTCAGAGACCCTCTTGGCTTCGACATGCCTGTTTTTGATTCATCGTACGACCTGTATGTTAACGGAGAATATACAGGAGGTAACGGAACCCCGGGAAAGACAGCAGCCACAACCATCCCTGGTTACAGGAAGAACCTCTTCAAGGTCGTTCCGGCTTCCGACACACTTGATATAATAATTAATGTGTCAAACTTTCACCATCGCCGCGGAGGTTTCTGGTTACCTCTTAAGATGGGCAACTACGATCTGACTGAAAAAAGGAAATACGCCAGCTGGGCATCCGACTGGGCAACTATAAGTCTGCTTATTGGATTCTCACTGTTCTTTATGTTTTTCTTTATTATCTACCCCAAAGACAAAATCATTGGTTTCTTCAGTCTGGCCACAACGGGTCTTGCGCTTCGTCCGCTATTCACATCCAACTTTCTTATCCTTGACATGGCAAATCCGGCATGGGAATGGATAATAAGGTTTGAATATATAGGACTATACATAATAATAGCAGGCTGGTACTGGTTTGCTTCCCACCTCTACCCTTCAAAGGTGATCAGGCTGGCAGCAAAAACCCTAACCTGGATCTTTGCCCTTGCCTTTATTCTTACCCTAGTACTTCCTGTAAATATTTTCAGTAATGCCACCTTTGTCTTCTATCCTTCACTGCTACTGCTTCTGGGCTATGCCATATATAAAAGCGTAGAAGGTGCCATAAAAATGGAGATGGTTGACATTTTCTACCTGGCAGCATTTATACTGCTGCTTATCGGTGCGGTTCACGATATTCTTGTTGCCATGGGAAGGTCACAAAGTTCTGTGGGATATGTTATGACTGTTGTTGTTGTCATCTTTGTATTCATTCAGGCTTCGCTCCTGCTCTATAAATGGGTGCAGTCTTTTTCTGAAAAAGAAAAACTGCACCAGGACCTCGAATACCTCAACAGAAACCTTGGACGGATGGTCGACGAACGAACAAAGGAACTGAGAATGAGATCCGAGGAAATAGAAAGGCAGAACTCAAGGATAGCACTGCAGAACAGACAACTGTCAGAAACCATACGGCTTAAGAACAAAATCTTCTCGGTGATAGCTCACGACCTCAGGAGTCCGGTTGTCAATATCCTTTATATGCTTAACCTTCTCAAGGAAGAGGAATACAAGGCTAAATACGATGAATTTGCAAACAGTTCAATTCAATACGCCCAGCAGGTTATCAGCCTGCTCGAAAATATGCTTGTCTGGGGTCGGGGCCAGCAGGATAAGATCAAATATTCTCCTGAGAAACATAACCTTGCTGATATAATCCTTACCAACCTCAGCATCTTCAAGGAGAGTGCCGATAGTAAAGAAGTTGCAGTTAATTTCACCCAGATGGGTAACTCGATGGCGTATGCAGACAGGGATCTACTCGATATTATAATTAGGAACCTGCTGTCGAACGCCATAAAATATACTCCCAGAGGAGGGAGAATAAGTATCCTTTTGAAGGACAAGTCCTATACCGGAGAAGGAGTCCTTATAAAAGTGTGTGACAATGGGATGGGCATCTCTGAAGAAAAGCAGAAAGAGCTCTTCTCTTCAAAAGAGATCACAAGCACTCCCGGTACTGAAAATGAAAGAGGGACAGGCCTCGGGTTAAAACTTTGCCAGGAGCTGGTAAAGATCAACGGAGGTAAGCTCTCTATAGAAAGCAGAGAAGGAGAAGGAACATGCCTGTCTATTATGCTGCCAAATAATCAATGATCGCCCACGTAGGAAGCCAGGGCCCGGCGATCTATGATCCTGACTCTTTTCCCTTTTGACGAGATACAGCCCTCAGCATCAAGATCATGCAGTGCTCTTGCTATGGATTCCCTTGCCACTCCAAAGAAGCCGGCAAGTTCGGTCTGGGTCATATCCATCACAATACTGTCACCGTCAGGTCCGGCTTTCTGGAGAATATAATGGGACAGTTTTCCTTTTATTGTTTTAAAACTAAGAAACTTAATCTTTTCAGAAAGGAACTGGGATCTGTTTGATATAATATTGAGAAAGTTAAGAAGTATATTATCGTTAAGCATAAGTAGCTTTATTAACTCATCCTTTGTTATCAGAAGCAGACCTGAGTCCGTAACGCTGATGATGTTAACCGGAAACCGGTTGGCCGAACCAAAAAGAAAAGCTGAGGCCAGGGCCCCGGGGGCAGGAATGTCTTCAATCTTTATCACCCTGCCTGCAAAATCCACCATTTCGCCCCTGACCCTCCCTTCCAGAACAACCATGAGCGAAGTAACCGGCTCTCCTGCCTGTGCTATCATGCTTCCTGCACGGTACTTCTTCGTCCTGAATGAAATCCCTGAAAGGATACTCAGGGTCTCTTCAGGAACAAGGCCTTTAAAAAGAGGAGAATGTGATATAAGAGAATAATCCATAATTTTTATTTTAAATATAACTGAAATATGTAACATATGTTACATATTACCCTGACGGCTTTAATCATTTTTGCACCGGGAATTATATGAGGCCCGTAAGCAGCAACCAGTTGAAAACCTGAATTTCTGAAACCCGCATGTGAGGATTACACCAACACTTATGTATATATTTTTCAGACATTTGGGTTACATCAGACCATTAAAATCAATTATTATATGATGAAACCCACATGTATTGCAGACACAAACACGTATGTATATAATTTTCAGACATGTGGGTTCCATCAGACCATTAAAATAAAAATTATATACTGATGAAACCCACATGTTTTGCAAACACAAACACTTTTAAAGATAATTTTGTAAAACATGTGCGGTTCCATCATACCATTAAAATCAATATTATATTATGATGAAAAGAGAGATAATAAAGATAGATGAAGACCTTTGCAACGGATGCGGTGAGTGTATACCAGGGTGTCATGAGGGAGCACTGCAGATTATTGACGGAAAAGCGCGGCTGGTAAGTGAGGTGCTTTGCGACGGTCTTGGGGCCTGCCTTGGCCACTGCCCAACAGGTGCCATTTCAATTGAAACCAGAGAAGCCGAAGCCTTTGATGAGGATAAGGTAGCTGAACACAACTTTAAAAAAACAGCTGTATTCGTACCTGAACCTTCGCTTCATCAGGGAGGTGGTTGTCCGGGATCGGCACAAAGAGTTATTGTAAGAAATCCGGTTACCTCTCATGTCAACGAGAGCAACCAGTCTGAACTCAGGCAATGGCCTGTACAGATGCATCTTATAAATCCTATGGCCCAGTATTTTCAGGGAGCTGACCTTCTCCTGGCAGCAGATTGCGTGGCCTATTCAGTAGGAGGTTTCCACAGCAGGTTCCTTAAAGGCAAATCACTTACCATAGCCTGTCCGAAACTCGACAGCAACACGGAGTCGTATGTTGAAAAACTGACAGCACTGATAGACATAGCAAAGATCAATACCATAACTCTTATGGTAATGGAGGTTCCATGCTGCAGTGGTCTTCTCAGCATGATAAGGAGTGCTCTTGCAAGAGCATCCAGGAAGGTTCCCGTCAAGCAGATAATGATTTCACTTTCGGGTGAGATAATGACTGAGGAATGGGTTTGAAACCATATTGTATATAATAGCAAATCAAAATACTAAAAACTCACAGACAATATACAGTTAGTCTCGTAATTGCCCTCCAAATAATCATGGGATTATTCGGAATTTCCCGGTAAAAAGGTTATATTTGATATCAGACCTGGTTGATTGAAGTGCATGGATTGAAATAATTCCAAAAAAAACCTCCCATGACTGTGAACCAAAAGGAGGCACTATCTTCAGAAAAGACCTTTTTCCTGGGATTTGACATCGGATCGGTATCCCTGAATACCGTCATTATGGATGGAGATCTAAACATTCTGGAGGACCACTATGAGTACATCCACGGAAATCCATATAATATATTCAGAAACAGGCTTGTATCTGTTATTGAGCTTTACGGGCACTCCAAAATAAGAGGACTGGCATTCACAGGAACAGGCGGAAAGACAGCTTCTGAACTAACGGGTGGAGTGTTTGTAAATGAAATTATTGCCCAGGCAACTTCAGCAGGAGCTCTTTATCCGGAAGCCAGGACTGTAATAGAGATTGGAGGAGAAGACTCCAAGCTTATAATCCTCGAAAAAGATCCCACGAATGGCAGTTCGAAGCTGGTTGATTTTGAGATGAACAGCATCTGCGCTGCCGGCACAGGATCGTTTCTCGACCAGCAGGCAAGAAGGATAGGTGTTTCTATAGAAAATGAATTTGGTGAACTATCGCTTAAATCAGTAAATCCACCCAGGATAGCCGGCAGATGCAGCGTATTTGCAAAGAGCGATATGATACATCACCAGCAGATAGCTACCCCGCTTCACGATATTGTTGCCGGACTGTGTTATGCCCTGGCCCGTAACTTCAGAAGCAATGTTGCCCGCAGGCAGGAGATCAGAAAACCTGTAATATTTGCAGGCGGCGTTGCCGCCAACTCAGGGATGGTAAGAGCTTTCCGAGAGATCCTTGAGTTAGGGGAGGAAGAGCTTATCATACCCCATTATCATGCCACCATGGGGGCTATTGGAGCTGTTATCTATTCTTACAGGAATGGGACGCTGGCCTGTAATTTAAATGGGATTGACAGGCTTGATAGTTATCTTGCCAAAGACTCTTCAGCTTTTGCCTGCCTTCCCCGGCTAAAGGATACAGGGGCAAAGTGCAACAAGGATGTTTACAAAGCTGAGCACGGGAAGGAAAAGCTTAAGGTCTACCTGGGTCTTGACATCGGATCACTAAGCACAAATGTTGTTCTGATTGATGCTATGCACAGGGTGATTGCCCGCAGATACCTTCCTACAGCAGGACAGCCGCTTGAGGCCATACGCAGGGGACTGTCGGAGATATTTGCCGAGGCCGGCAGTTTTGTTGAAGTGGTTGGCGCCGGCACTACGGGTTCGGGACGCTACCTTACAGGTGACTTCATCGGCGCCGACGTTATACATAATGAGATCACTGCCCAGGCAACCGCCGCTATAGACTTTGATCCGTCTGTTGATACCATTTTTGAAATCGGCGGACAGGATTCCAAGTATATAAGCATAGATAACGGGGTAGTGGTTGACTTTGAGATGAACAAGGTATGTGCGGCCGGGACCGGATCCTTTCTTGAAGAAGAAGCCGAAAAACTTAATTTGAAAATTGAGGATGAATTCAGCTCACTGGCCATGAATGCCGTTTCACCGGTGAAACTGGGGGACCGCTGTACGGTTTTTATGGATTCGGACCTCAATTCTTTCATGCAGAAAGGTGCCAGAAATGACAATCTTGTCGGAGGGCTGGCATATTCTATTGTGCAGAACTATCTGACAAAGGTGGTTGCCGGACGCAGGATAGGCAACAGGATCTTCTTCCAGGGTGGTGTGGCAAACAACAGGGCTGTTATTGCCGCTTTCGAACAGGTACTTGAAAAAAAGATAATAATACCTCCTCATTTCGACGTCACAGGTGCTATTGGCGCGGCAATTCTTGCACAGAGATCAGTAAAGGAAGGCATAACAACCTCATTCAAAGGTTTTGGAATCAGCAATACTCCCTATGACATAACAAGGTTTGTATGCAAAGGATGCGCAAACCACTGTGAGATAAGACGAGTAAGTATAAACGGTGAAGCCCGGTCGTTGTTCTATGGGGGACGATGTGAAAAATACGAGACCGACACCCGGAAGAAAGCAAAATCTGACATACCCGATCTCTTTAAGGTAAGGACCGGCATGCTTACGGAAGGTTATGAAGAACCGGCGAAACATGCAAAAACAACAATTGGTATACCCAGGGCACTGATGGTTTTCTTCCAGCAGTTCCCATTCTGGCGAACCTTCTTTGAAAAACTCGGATTCAGTGTCATTCTGTCGGATGAGTCAGATAAATCTATGGTAACCAGGTCAATAGAATCAATAACGACCGAAACCTGCCTTCCTGTCGAACTTATTCATGGTCATGTGCTGGATCTCTTTGACAAGGGAGCCGATTATATCTTTCTTCCCTTTATTGTCAATGCAAAGTTCAAAGAGGGTGACAAAACCTTCAACTGCAACTGCCCATGGATACAGACCCATCCTTTCATGGTCAGAGCCGCCCTGAAAAACCGGATTGATGAATCGAAACTGCTTATTCCCGTACTTCATTTCAGATTCTTCGAAAAGGCTCTTTTAAAAGAAATGTCAGAATTTTTCGGAACGAAATTCGGAATAAGCCGTAAGGATATTTTCGAAGCAGTAAGGGAAGCCGACCGGGTTCAGACAGACTTTGAAAAAAAGCTTATCGACTATGGAAAGAAAGTTCTTCCGGCAATAAGGGAAAAGTGGAAGACTGTTGTTCTGCTTGCCAGACCCTATAACGGAACGGATCCTCACCTGAACCTTGGACTGGTTGAGAAATTACTTAACCATAATGTGGTTCCCATACCCCTTGATATGCTTGAGACAAGCAGGACAGATATTTATGAGAACTACAGAAACATGTACTGGCCCAACGGCCAGAAGATTCTGAATGCCGCCCGTTACGTTGCTGAAACAAAGGGGCTGAATGCCGTTTATCTGAG
>JAVEZD010000001.1:43058-48531 GCA_034003165.1 Bacteroidales bacterium
ATAGAAAAAGGGACACGTGGGCTTCGGAGACTTCTTGAGGAGATAACGGCCGGCTTCATGGCTGTTGAGACTGACAGGAGGATAAGGAAACCTCTGGTGGCCATAATCGGAGAAATATTTATGCGCGACAATGCAGCCTGTAACGGGAATATCTCAAACAGGCTTGAGGAACTTGGTGTTGAAGTGCTGGTAACTCCTTTTTCAGAGTGGATACTCTACTCAACATACAGGTACAAACGCGACAGCCGGTGGAAAAACGACAGGAGAGGTATAATAAAATCGACTGTCCAGGGTATAGGCCAGGACCTTATAGCCGAAACCCTTCTCAGGAACATCCGTAAATTCACGAACCACTCAGGCGATGTGTCACTTCATGACATGCTGCGACTGTGCAACCGGTATGTAAATGAGTTTTACGACGGTGACCCCCCGGTGGCCGTGGGAACATCCGTAGCTCTGGCACAGAGGGGAGTTTCCGGAATAGCTGCCATACTGCCATTCACCTGTATGCCAGGCACACTTATTGCTTCTGTAAGTGACTCTTTCAGGAAAGACCACAATAATATTCCCTTTATCAATCTAGCCTACGACGGACAGGATTCTGTTTCACTTGATACCAGGTTACAGGCTTTTGTCTTTCAGACTAAGGAATACCACAGGACACTGGCAGGTAAGACAGCTGAGATGAGTCCTGTATACTGACGTGGAATGCCTTTCAGACTGATGCTACCAGGCCGAAACCAAGCTTTGACAGAAGACCGGCCAGTTCGGGATGGCCTCCATTAAGACTGACTGTAAAGGCTGGAAACTCCCTTCTGACAGGATAATCACCCCTTAGCTTCTCAAAGGAAGAAGGATTAAACCTCAGCCTGACGTCGTCCTCGACAATATAATAGGTATGAAATATAGCTCTCCTTATGATTTCTTCGTCAGACTTACCTTTAGTACTGACAGAGATGACAGGCTCAGCTGGTTCAGGTATAACGGATGGATACCAGTCGTTGAGAGGCAGACCAAAAAACCTGCTGAGGGCTCTTACTGACATTGCAGTGCCATTCACCTTTCCGTCGGTTGAATAACCTGCTATATGTGGGGTTGCCAGAAATGCCATTTCAAGCAGATGCCTGTCTATCTCAGGCTCATTTTCCCAGACATCAAGGACCACTCCGGTAAGCCTTTCCATGTAAATGGCATCCTTTAAAGCCTCAGTGTCAACCACTTCGCCACGTGATGCATTAATAAGCCATGCACCTTTTCTGACCGCTTTAAACATCTGTTTGTCAAAAAGATGAAAAGTGCGGTCGTCACCTTTATGATTCAGCGGAACATGAAGTGTGATTATATCAGAGACAGCAAGCAGTTCCATCAGGTCTGTAAATATTTCTGTGCCTTCACGTCTTTGCCGCGGCGGGTCATTAAGAAGGACATTCATGCCCAGGGCTCCTGCAATAGCTGCAACACGCGTTCCTGCATTCCCTACCCCTATTACGCCAAGAGTCTTTCCTTTAAGACTGAAACCCGATTCTCCGGAAATTCTCATTAATGCTGAGGCCACATATTGCTGCACTGAAGAGGCATTACATCCAGGAGCACTGGTCCATTCAATGCCGTGGGAACTGCAATAGCCGGCATCAATATGGTCGAATCCGATTGTTGCTGTAGCTATGAACTTCACAGCTGATTGATCGAGAAGAGAAGCATTACACCTGGTCCTCGTCCTGACAATCAAAGCATCGGCATCCCTGACATCGCCGTTCCTGATACTGCCTCCGGGTAAATATCTCACGTCAGCATATGGTTCCAGGACACCTTTAAGAAATGGTACTTTATCGTCGGCAACAATCTTTATCATGATATAAGGTTTAGTGCCGAAAGATAGTGAATTTTGAATGCAGGCACTATAAGGCAAATTATATTAAAAAAGCACTTTTACCTGTAAAAGTCAATGAGGATTGTGTGATTAAATACACTGTATGCAAACCCTGCCGGAAGGACAAGCGGTACAGTAAAAGCAACGAAGGGGAACGCCGGTTTATCCTTCTCAGAGAAGCCTTGTATCCTTGTCAGCAAACTGCCTGACCACTTCATCGGGCCAGATACTCGACTGCACTTCGCCAATGTGGGTTTTCCTGAGCAGGAACATACAGAGCCTCGACTGCCCAATGCCTCCACCTATACTAAGAGGCAGCTTATCTTCAAGAAGCTGTTTATGGAAGAGCAGAT
This sequence comes from Bacteroidales bacterium, assembly GCA_034003165.1. Lineage (GTDB taxonomy): Bacteria > Bacteroidota > Bacteroidia > Bacteroidales > VadinHA17 > LD21. The sequence goes on from JAVEZD010000001.1 coordinate 45,282, forward strand.
CACGACGGTCCTCACAATGACTCATCCTCAACTGTCTCTCCATAGCTTCCCTGTCGACACGGATGCCCATCGACGACATCTCAAGGGCAGAGTTAAGAGCCGGATTCCAGAAGATTATGTCGCCGTTGAAACCATAGTAGCCATCATCGTTGATAGTACTCCAGTCATCATAGTCAGGAGCCCTGCCATCGTGGGGTTTACCGTTACTCAGGTTATGACCGATGCCAATAATAAAGATGGCACCATATGTTTTAGCAGCCTCATTCTCACGCTGCTTCGAGGTAAGACCGGGATATTTCATCAGAAGGTCCTCGGCATGAAAAAAAGTGATCTTCGGAGGAAGCTGCGGTATAAGCCAGGGATACTTTTTGAAAAGCTCCATTTCAGTGGCTCGTATGGTCTCATAGATAGACTCAACTGTGGATCGGAGTAAATCGAGTGACCTTTGTTCAGGCAGAATCCGCTTCTCCCAGTCCCACTGATCAACATATAGTGAGTGAATGGGACTAAGATCCTCACAGGGCCTGATAGCCTTCATATCTGTCAGGATACCCTTTCCCGGCTCAATCTGATAATATCTAAGTCTCAGACGTTTCCATTTGGCCAGCGACTGTATGATGACTGCCTTCTGGTTGTCAATTGACTTAACCGAGAAACTCACCGGCTGTTCAATACCGTTGAGATCATCGTTAATTCCGGTACCATCAGGCACAAACACAGGCGAAGACACCTTTACTATATTAAGTTCCTTTGCCAGCCTCTTTTCATAGTCAGACTTAATAAAATCAATCATCTCCTCCGTCTGAAGCATGAGAGAGGCACATGAAATATGCAACGTATCTGTGTGAAATGTCATAATTTTCTTTTATCTGGAACCTTTTTTCCCTTATTTTTTTCCTCTTCTGCCGCGAATACAGGGAAAAAATGTCATTAATGACAATATTTCCCTTTTTAAGGATCCGCAGTCATTTCAACTTCCGTCCTTTCAGTTGTCTGAATTTCAAGAGTATTAACCCTGTTTCAGAATAGTGAAAGAATCTCTTTATTCTTTTTTAAAATTTGAGGCAATATATATATTTTATTTAAATATTAAAGCATTTATATGATTTTTATAATAAATCATAACAAAAGTATATGTAATGATAATAATCACTACTATAACTTAAATACAAAAGTTTGGATGAAGTTTAAGAAACTGAAGATAAACTGATTTTCAATACAGGGACAATTAGTGGCTAATGTATACACTGCACCAAAATTAAAACATTGCAACATAGGAGAAAGAATTAATAATTTTGTATATTTAGATAAACAACTACCAAACCTGAAAGTATGAAAACAAGATTTACCCTAGTTATGCTGATCCTGATGCCTCTGGCGGGTCTCAGGGCTCAGATGCCCATTGTAATTGCTGAGGATTATCTGCAGTTCGGGAACAGTTCGATGTCGGCATTGTCTGTAACCATTCCTGAAGTTGAATATGATGTCACTCTGAAAGAATGGATAAAGAGTCTTGAAAGCGGGACCAAATCCAAAGTCGTGACTGAAAGCAGCGGCATGTCTATATTTGGAGCGAGGTTAAAAGATATCTCTGTTGATCCCATAAATGTTTACAGCACTTTTGACAATACCGGGGAGGTGCTTAAGCTGATAGCAGCTTTTGAGCTGCGAAAGGACAATTACATAGAAAGAGCCACAAGTGAAGCTGACTATCTTAAAGCCGAAGCTTTTATTAAGGATTTTGCAAAAGCAAGGTACCTTGATCTTGTGAAAGCCCAGCTGAATGATGAGGAGAAAAAGCTTCATGAGATAGAGAGGCAGCTCTCGTCGCTCGACAAGAACAACTCAAAGATGCAGAGAAGGATTGAATCGGGCAGGAATACAATTCAGTCAGAGAACGACAGGCTGATCTCACTTAACAATGAACTGGCCTCTATCAATTCTGAAATTGAGCAGAACAACCTTATTCTTGCCACAAGTGAAGCCGGAGATGCAAGGGATGAAAAGCTTAAATACATGAATGATCTTAACAAAAGGAAAAAGAGAATAATGTCGTCAATTCAATCGGCTGAGAAAAAGATAGCAAAAGCCAATGATGCCATCACTGGTGCACAGAAGGATATCCCGGGCAATGAAAGGGACCAGGTTGAAATAAGAGAAGAAATCGCTGCCCAGGATGCAGTTGTTCAACAGTTTACTAACAAGTTCAATACAATAAGAAATTATTGATGATATTATTTTGAAATAAAACCACATAAAATTACATTTACAGCCGGTGTCTGAGTTTTGGTGTATCCGGATTCAGAAGTATAATCTTAAATTTTTACATTATGATCCGGAATAGTCTGGTCACACTGGTTGTAGCCTTCTTAAGCATTTCAAACCTTTTCGCACAATACGGAATAAATGCCGTTTCTACTGATAAAGCCCCTGTTATTGATGGACTTATCGATGATGATGTCTGGAAACAGGCGGCTTCAGTATCCGATTTTGTTCAGAGAGAACCCCGGACCGGTGAACCTATAACTGAAAAAACGGTTTTCCTTTTTCTTTACGATAACAACAATTTGTATATCGGGTTCAGGTGTTACGACGATCCCGGCGGCATAACCGCAAAAGAGATGGCAAGGGACGTCGACCTTAGTAATGACGACAGGGTACAGGTCATTCTCGACACCTATCTTGACGGAAGAAGCGGATACTGGTTCCAGATGGGTCCAAGAGGGAGTATTGGCGACGCACTGATAAATGAAAACGGAAAGGATTTCAACAAGTCGTGGGACGGCCTGTGGGACGGTAAAGCAAAAATTACCGATGAGGGCTGGGAAGGAGAACTCATAATCCCGTTTAAGACTATGGGCTTTCTTCCGGGAAACGATACTTGGGGACTTAAAATAATAAGAAACATAAAAAGGAAATCAGAAACAGCATACTGGCCACCTACAACACTCAATGCTGACAGGTTTCAGATTTCTGATGCCGGGAGAATCAGCGGACTCAAAAACATCACCCAGGGGATAGGCCTTGACCTGGTTCCCTATGTGACGGGAGGATTCAGCAAGAAAGAGAATGCCAGTTCAGACCCTGTACTGGATGCTGGAATAGATGCCTTCTATCAGATCACTCCTTCACTGAAAGCTGCGGTTACTGTAAACACCGACTTTGCCCAGACTGAAGTGGATCAGAAACAGATAAACCTTACACGCTTCAGTCTTTATTTCCCCGAGAAAAGGGATTTCTTCCTCGACGG
>JAVEZD010000001.1:48631-85766 GCA_034003165.1 Bacteroidales bacterium
AGGAAAAATATCCGTAACCTTTACGGAAGCTTCATGGTTGGGCCGCGTCCGAAAAACTCCCCCATCCTGCAGATCAAGTCGGGGATCAAATATGAATATATCTCCGACCTCAAAAACGGAGGGGTTCAGAGCGCTGCCATTGATCTTAACTATGCAGCAATCTCCTTCCTTAGCGGCGACATGATATCATTGACCTCCCAGTACCAGGTTGAGTCTCTTAACAACGATTTCATTATTTTCAATGATTACCTGATCCCTGTAGCAGATTACAATTTCTGGAGACACTCTGTTCAGCTTACTTCAGCAAAAAGAAGAAACCTCTGGGGATCCGTAAAAATGGCCATGGGCGGCTTCTACTCCGGGACCCGTACAGATCTGCTCCTCCAGGCAGGGTACAAGGTTGCAGTACCTGTGTATATCGGACTGGAATCAGACAGAAAATGGGTTAATCTCCCCGATGGTGATTTTGTAGCCCAGATTTACAGGGTTAATCTTAACCTCCTTATAAGTCCTGGTATTTCATGGTACAACTTTGTCCAGTATGAAAATGAGAATGAGACTATAGGCTGGCAATCGAGGTTTCAGTGGATAATAAAACCGGGAAAAGAGATCTTCTTTACCTTCAACTCACCGCTTATAGACCCTCTTGAGAGATTCTCACCTGAGGTTTACGAAGCCAGGGTAAAGGTTAAATATACCCTCAGGTTCTGATACCTGTCATTCAACAATAGTCATCTCATCAAGCAGATATCCGGCTCCTGCAAATTTATCAATGATAAACAGGGCGTAGCGAATATCGAGACTTATATTACGGCTCTGGTCGGGGTTAAAAGCCATATCGCTTGCAACACCTTCCCATGCCCTGTCAAAATTAATCCCGATGAGATGGCCTTCGGCATTTATTACCGGACTTCCAGAGTTGCCACCTGTAGTATGATTGTTTGCAATGAAACAGACAGGCATTTCTCCGCTGGCAGTTGTATAGCGGCCGTAATCACGTGTATCGTATAGTTCCCTGAGCTTGTCGGGGACATCGTAATCGTAGATCTCAGGATTATCTTTTTCCATTATACCTTCAATGGTGGTATAGTGTTTATGATATACGGCATCCCTGGAGTGATAGCCTCCCACATTGCCGTAAGCAATCCGCAGGGTAGAGTTGGCATCGGGGTAAAAGACCCTGTCGTTATCAAATTCCATCTGGGCTTTCATATAATCCCTGTTAAGATCATTGATACTGTTGCTGATACTCATCTGTCCGGGTCTGACATTTGTTGTCAGATAGTCATCAATGCCGACTGAAAGCCTGTAGAAGGGATCCTTTTTAAGTTTCTTTACCGACGACCTGTCAAAAGTCTCAATGAGTACCGTAAGCTTATCTTCATCATCAAAAACTGATTTATCGTAAAGCTTATCCGTAACACCATAAAAATCTCCCCTGCACCATTTTTGAAGCTTCAGATATTCGGGAGCAAGCCATTCTGAACCAAGGTTTTCGCCGTACATTTGCATCATTGCAGCAAACAGTTTTTTATCAGTGGCCCTGTCATAGTCCCTGAAATATTCCCCGGTAAGTTCAAGCAAGAGTAGCTTAAGCGAGTTAATCTCATCCTCAGGAGCTTTGTTCTCATACATATTTCCAAGTCTCCTGAGGTTCCTGGCAAAGCCAACAGCCTCAACACCATTGCTGAAGAAGGCATCATTGGTATAATTGTAAGCCAGGGTAAAGTCTTTCAACCTGCCGTAAAGGCTGCTGTACTCCCTGAGGATATTACCATATGCGGCCCTTCTCGAATCATCTGCATTGATCCATTCAGTAAGACTTTTCTCGAATTCTTTCTTTTTCTCCACTGTCCCCATCTTTTCGAGCCCCTGGATCTCTCCTATCCATTTCTTCCATGAGTTTGCAATACCCGATTTCTTGCCGGCATATTTTATTCTTGTTAGAGGATCTGAATTCATTGCCTCGTCAATGATCTCGATCTTTTTTGATCTCAGATCTATGATTCTGGGGTTTATATGATCCTTAACCATTTCAATATGATACGACGGGACATACTGGTTTGTGGATCCCGGATAACCGAAGACCATAGTAAAATCTCCCTCATTGGCTCCCTTAAGTGACACCGGAAAATGGAACACGGGTTTGTAGGGGATATTGTCTTTGGAGTAAGGGGCAGGTTTATTATCTTCCCCGGCATAGATTCTGAACAGGGAGAAGTCGCCTGTATGCCTGGGCCAGACCCAGTTGTCGGTTTCACCTCCAAACTTACCAATAGCTGAAGGCGGAGCCCCCACGAGCCTCACGTCTGAAAATACCTCGTATACAAAAAGAAAATACTGGTTTCCCATGAAAAAAGGTCTTACTGTCGCACTGTAATGGGTATCGCCGACAGCCTCAGCAACTATGGCGGCAATATTGCTTCCCAGAAGCCTGTTCCTTTCAGCCGGATCCAGCATATTACCGGTACCTTTAAGTACCTGTTCAGTAACATCTTCCATATATTTGAGAAAGGTTACCGTAAGTCCGGGATTAGGCAGTTCCTCATCGTGTGACATGGCCCAGAAGCCATCCGTAAGATAATCATGCTCAAGTGAGGAATGAGACTGTATCTGGCCGAACCCGCAGTGATGATTGGTGATCAGAAGACCGTCGGAAGAGATAAGCTCCCCGGTACAGCCACCTCCAAAGATTACAATGCCATCTTTCATGGAAGCTTTGTTTACACTGTAGATATCTTCAGCTTCAAGCTTAAATCCTTTCTCCTTCATCAGCTTAATATTATATTTCTCTATTAGGAGAGGTATCCACAAACCCTCGTCGGGCGGAACTGAATAAAGAATGCCAGCCATAAAGAACAGGAATCCGGCAAAAAATAATTTCTTCATATAATCCGGTTTTTTATATTAGAGTAATTAAGTACAAATATAACCAATTCTGACGGGCGGGCCTGAAGTGATTCTGCAGGCATAACCCGGATAACACTGTTTTACAACATCAGTGGGATCATGATAGACCTGATGATTCTTTAATTTATTTAAAGGTAGCTTCTGCTAATGTCAGATGATTCTCTTTTCAGTTCTGATAAATTCTATCAGTTCCCTGTACAACCTCTGCACAGGCAGTCCCACGACATTGAAGTAAGATCCCTCTATGCGACTGCAGGAAGCAAGACCTATCCATTCCTGGATTCCATATGCTCCTGCCTTGTCGTAGGGGCTGAAATTGTCAACATAATATTCAATTTCACCTTCAGACATGGCATCAAAAGTAACCGAGGTTGTTTCGGCAAAGCTGATCCTTTGTTTTTCCGATAATAATGTAACTCCGGTTATCACCTGGTGAGTATTTGATGATAACTTTCCAATCATCATAACCGCCTCCTCCCTGCCGGCCGGCTTCCCAAGCAGCTCACCATCACACCATACAATAGTGTCAGCCGTAATAAGGATTTTATTATTTCTGATATCTGATGCAAGAGATTCTGCTTTCTTTTCAGACAGGTAAAGGGCAATGTCTTTCCCTTTAAGATTAGAGGGAAATGACTCGTCAAAATCCTTTTCGATGGTATCAAAAACAAGTCCCAGTTCCTTCAGAAGCATTTGTCTTCTTGGAGAACGGGATGCAAGGATTAGCCTGTAGCCGCTAAAGTATTCCATTCAGGGTTTTAAAAGAGGTTGTTGTCAAGAATAATTTTAACAACCACCGAATATAGTATACCTGTAAGCATTACTATCTTAATAAGGTTGCCTGCCCGGTGCAGATGGATTTTTGTTTTACTCACTGCCACCAGACCTGTCACAATTACCAGTGGAAGTACAATGGCCACTGAAAGATATATCAGGGTTATGATATCGTGAATAAAAAGATACCAGACGGCATATAGCATGGCAATCATTACAAGGATCAGGCAGACCGACACTATCTTTGAACTCAGAATACCTATTGCTACCGGTACAGTATTCCTTCCATATGCCGAGTCACCTTCGAAATCTTCTATATCTTTTATTATCTCCCGGGTAAGTGTTGATATAAAGGCAAATATGGCAAAGCCTCCCACCCAGTAAAGAATAAGGTTAAAGTCAGGAGTTTCAATGGCATTAATCTCATAATAGCGGTACAGTGCGGGCCATTCATAGATAACCACCAGCATCGGCACCATTGCAGTGAGTATTGCAACAATAACATTACCAATAAGGAATTGTCGCTTGTAGCTTGCCGAATAGAAATAGAGAAGTCCCGACACAACCAGAAACAGCATACCAAGCCAGAAGTATCCGGCCTTCCATGAAATGTAAAAGCCTGCAGCCACACCACCCAGGTTAAGATAGTTGTGCCACATCATGGCCTTGCGCCGGGGTATTTTTGTTCCCACAATCACCTCACCCCTGTTTACCAGATCGGTTTTTATGTCAAAATAATCATTAATGACATAACCGCCTGCAGTGATAAGGAGTGTGGCAATGACAAGTATGACAAAATCGTACCAGGGTGACTGCAGCTCCATTGGCACTTCTGTGAGTGCCCCTGAAACGGGGATTATGCTGATCTTGCTTATCAGCGGTTCTATTATTGCATAGCGCATCAAAACCATGGTCATAACTATTATGACCAGATTTTTCCACCTTATCAGTCTGAGGAACTCTTTCATAACCTTACCAGCTAAAGGCATCACCGTTCATCCAGTTGTCGTGGAGTCTCAGAACCTGTTCTATGACATCCCTTACACATCCTTCGCCGCCTTTTCTGTCTGAAATATAGACGGCAACCTGTCTGATCTCGGAGTCGGCATCTGAAGGACATGCCGGTACCCCTACCTGTTTCATCACTTCGAAGTCAGGGATATCATCACCCATAAAAAGCACTTCGTCTGCATTAAGACCATGCTTTTCAAGAAAATGTCTGAAGTGTTTTGTCTTGGTCCTGCTGTTCAGATATACATCCTTAATACCCAGGAGCTTCAGCCTCTTCCTGTATTCTTTCGAATTACTTCCCGAGATTATTCCAATGTGATATCCCTTCTTAACGGCAAGTTGCAAGGCATAGCCATCCCTGAGGTTTACTGTACGATCGGGTATCCCGAAGATATTCAGGCTGATGGTCTGTAAAGAGAGTACACCGTCGATATCGAAAACGAAAGCCTTGATTCGGGCAAGGTCCTCTTTAAAGTTTGTCATCCGGGGTCTTTTTGCTATGATTGATTATTGATTCTGTAGTAGCTGTGTACATGTTCCTCAGTCCTGGCCATGAAGATAAAAGCTGAAGATGTCCTGATATGGTAAGAGAATCATTTCTTACAGCAGGTCCGGTCTGGGAGTATTCCGGTCCGTTATCAAGGGCTTTGTTTACAGTCTCCCTTATCAGCGGTTCGAGCACTGAAAAGCCAAAGCCTCCCATCCCTGCAAGCTGCCGGGCCACAGTAAGATTATGGTTTACGAAGTTGCAAGCAAACACGGCGGCCAGATGCAGCATCTTTCTGTTCAAAGTATCAGCGGCATAAGACTCTCCTCCGATGGAGCCAACAAGGTTGTCGAGAAGATTAAATGTATCTTCGTCAGCAGCCTCAATAAAGAAAGGGACGCCGGAGAGGCATATATCGCGACCTTTTGTAAAAGTCTGAAGTGGATAGAGGACCCCTTTTCGTGGATGTTTCAGCTGAAAGATATCCATCCCGAAGCTTCCTGCTGTATGAACAATTACGCTTTGTTCCCCGCAAATAATTTCTGACAGAACTGCTTCCAGGCTGTTATCGGGTACTGCTACAATTATAAGATCACAGTTGTCATTGAAAAGCAGCCGGTCTGACCATTGTGCATTAAAACGTGATGCCAGTAGGCGGCCGTTTTTTTCGCCCGGAGAGACAATATCAATTATCCTGTGACCAGCCTTGAACATCTCACTGCATAAAGCTTCAGCTACCCTGCCAGCGCCTGCGAAAGATATGTTAAGCTGTGTCATGGAGAAATTTTCCTGAAATATACAAAATTGAAACAAAAAAAATGATCCGGGCTGCCCCGGATCTTTATTCTGTTATGCAAACATTTCTTTATTAATAGCTTATCAACCTGCTATTTTCCATACAGGTCGGTTGATATATCGGTTACCTGGATCATATAGACTTTATAGTACATCTGGTAGGTATAGTTGCTGGCCTGATAGAGATAGTTACACTCCCAGTATACGTGACCTGATATCTGCATAAGGTCGCCCGATTTATAGTCTTCCAGCTTGCTTTTCATCTCGCCCGGATTACAGAAATAATAAGTGGCGTATGCATTACTGACTGGTGAGAACTGTGCGGATGAATAATCCTCATTGAAAAACACCTTGGCAGGTTCTTTATTCAGATCAAAAAGTATATCCTTTCCACAACCGCAGCGTGCCTGTTTTTTACAGCCCATGTCAACCAGTAGCGGAATTACTATTATTACTACCACCAATAACCTTCTAAGTATTTTTACAGCCATATTCCAAGCAGTGAATTGATATATTAATAACACGCAAGTTAAGTAAATATTATACTTAATTCAAAAAAACCCTCCTGTAGTATCCCATGTTGTTAATAAAACGCCAGAGGAAGGCAGCAGGAGGGTTTTTTTATTTTTCAGGCAGCTAAGCCTGGGCAGTCGGGCCGCCAAATGTCAGAGGCATTGCCGGTCCCGATCCTTTTACATCTTTTATAGCACCATGAACAGATTCATATTTGGATATGTTGTCCTGAAGGGCAGCCACAAGTCTTTTGGCATGTTCGGGGGTGAGTATTATCCTCGACCTGACCTTGGCTTTTGGGATACCCGGCATTATCCGTATGAAATCAACAACAAATTCCGAAGCTGAATGTGTTATAACAGCAAGATTTGAATATGTACCCTGCGCCATCTCTTCGCTCAGTTCTATGCTGATCTGGTTGGTATTCTTTGGATCTGTCATGTCATTAACAGTTAATTATTTACTTAACCGGCTCTGCATCAGCAATGATGGCAGCGCCTGTCAGGTTCTCATATTCCTCCAGAGATCCTACGATAATGCTGTTGTATTCACGCTGGCCTGTTCCGGCAGGGATAAGGTGACCCACTATAACGTTTTCTTTCAGTCCTTCAAGTCTGTCTATCTTACCAAGGATAGCTGCCTCATTAAGGACTTTTGTGGTTTCCTGGAACGAAGCTGCAGAGAAGAAGCTGTTAGTCTGAAGAGCCGCCCTGGTTATTCCCTGAAGGACCTGGCTTGAGGTTGCAGGAATGGCATCCCTGGCTTCAACGGTCTTGAGGTCGCGACGTTTAAGGAGCGAGTTCTCGTCTCTCAGTTTTCTGGCCGAGATAATCATACCTGGCTTGAGTGTCTGTGAGTCGCCTGATTCGGTTATTACCTTCTTGCCATAGATCCAGTCGTTTTCATCCATAAACTCAAGCTTGTCAACAATCTGTCTCTCAAGGAATTTGGTATCTCCCGGGTCAACTATCTCAACTTTACGCATCATCTGCCTTACAATGATCTCAAAGTGTTTATCATTGATCTTAACACCCTGCAGACGGTATACTTCCTGGATCTCGTTTACAATATATTCCTGGACTTTTGTTGGCCCTTTGATCGCGAGGATGTCAGAAGGAGTTATTGCTCCGTCGGAGAGTGGTATGCCGGCTTTGACATAGTCGTTTTCCTGTACAAGTATCTGTTTTGAAAGGGGAACAAGATATTTCTTGGTCTCATCAGTTTTTGACCTGATGGTTATTTCCCTGTTTCCTCTTTTTATCTTTCCGAAGGTAACCTCACCGTCTATCTCAGATACTATGGCAGGGTTTGAGGGGTTCCTGGCTTCAAACAATTCGGTAACGCGTGGAAGACCACCAGTGATATCACCTGACTTTCCTACGGCACGTGGTATTTTTGCCAGAACTTCACCCGCTTCGACAGGTTTATCTGCTTCAGTTACCAGGTGGGCTCCGACGGGAAGGTTGTAGATTCTCAGTTCATCACCGCTCTTTGGAGAGAGTATCTTAATAGCCGGGTTCTTGGTCTTATCCCTGCTTTCGATTATCACTTTCTCCTTGAAACCTGTCTGTTCATCCGACTCCTCCCTGAAAGTAATACCTTCAATAAGGTAGTCGTAACCTATCTTACCTGAGACTTCCGATATAATAACCGCATTAAACGGATCCCATTCGCATATAAGTTTGCCCTTCTCAACCTCCTGTCCAGGCTTGACATAAAGCCTTGATCCATAAGGTATTGTATGTGTTGTAAGAGCTATGCCCGTTTTCTTGTCGATGATCCTTAGTTCAGCAAGACGACCTATTACAATGTCTATTTCACCTTTTTCAGTGTCGCTTTTGGGTACCGATCTCAATTCTTCAATTTCGGCAATACCGCTATAACGGGCCACGAGTCTTGATTCAGTTGTAATATTGGAAGCGGTACCACCCACGTGGAAGGTACGCAGAGTAAGCTGTGTTCCGGGTTCTCCGATACTCTGTGCTGCAATAACCCCAACAGCTTCTCCTTTCTGAACCATAGTGCCTGTCGAGAGGTTACGGCCGTAGCATTTCGCGCATACTCCTTTCTTGGATTCACAGGTAAGCACTGAACGGATCTCAACCTGTTCGATGGGTGAGTCTTCAATCATCCTTGCAAGATCTTCTGTAAGTTCTTCTCCTGCTTCACAAATCAGTTCTCCGGTAAGCGGATGATAGACATTATGAACTGTAGTACGGCCAAGAATTCTTTCGTAGAGAGATTCAACAACCTCTTCATTCTTTTTGATTGCCGTAGCAACAAGACCCCTGAGTGTGCCACAGTCTTCTTCATTGATAATGACATCCTGTGATACATCGACCAGACGGCGTGTCAGATATCCGGCGTCGGCAGTTTTGAGGGCGGTATCGGCAAGACCCTTACGGGCACCGTGTGTTGATATAAAGTATTCAAGGACAGAAAGTCCCTCCTTAAAGTTTGAAAGAATAGGGTTTTCAATGATCTCGGAACCTGCAGCACCAGATTTCTGAGGTTTGGCCATAAGGCCCCTCATCCCGGATAGCTGACGAATCTGTTCCTTTGAACCCCTGGCACCTGAGTCGAGCATCATATACACAGAGTTGAATCCCTGCTTGTCGTTAGACAACTGTTTCATCAGCGACTGTGTTAGTCTGGCATTGACATGTGTCCAGATATCGATGATCTGGTTATAGCGTTCATTATTTGTTATGAAACCCATGCTGTAGTTAGAAAGGACTTCTTCAACCTGCTCATAGCCTTCTGAAACGAATTTTGTCTTTTCTTCAGGAATAATGACATCATCGAGATTAAACGAGAGGCCTCCCTTGAAGGCGGAGTAGAATCCGAGGTTCTTTATGGCATCGAGGAAGTCGGCTGTCTTTGCCGTTCCGGCGAGTTTGAGAACACGTCCGATAATATCTCTGAGTGACTTCTTTGTGAGAATCTCATTTATATACCCTACTTCTTCCGGCACATACTGATTAAAGATCACTCTTCCAACAGTTGTCTCAACAAGATGGTTAACAAATTCACCATTTACCCTGTCGTTAACTTTTACTTTTACATAAGCATGAAGGTCGACTTTCCCTTCATTATAGGCAATATTAACTTCTTCGGGGGAATAGAATATCAGGCCTTCTCCTTTAACATTTTCTTCGGGGGTGCTTTTACGTCCCTTGGTAATATAATAAAGACCAAGTACCATGTCCTGTGAAGGCACTGTTACCGGTGCTCCGTTGGCCGGGTTTAGAATGTTATGAGAAGCAAGCATGAGCATCTGGGCCTCAAGTATTGCACTATTGCCAAGAGGGAGGTGAACTGCCATCTGGTCGCCGTCGAAGTCAGCGTTAAAAGCTGTACAAACAAGGGGATGGAGCTGGATTGCTTTTCCTTCAATCAGCTTTGGCTGGAAGGCCTGGATCCCGAGGCGGTGAAGTGTAGGAGCCCTGTTGAGAAGGACCGGATGCCCTTTAAGGACGTTTTCCAGGATATCCCAAACAACAGGATCTTTCCTGTCGACGATCTTCTTTGCTGATTTGACTGTTTTAACAATACCTCTCTCAATAAGTTTCCTTATGATAAATGGTTTATAGAGCTCGGCAGCCATGTCTTTCGGAAGACCGCATTCGTGGAGGTTAAGTTCGGGACCCACGACAATTACTGAACGTGCCGAATAGTCAACCCTTTTACCGAGCAGGTTCTGACGGAATCGTCCCTGTTTTCCCTTCAGACTGTCGCTAAGCGATTTAAGTGGTCTGTTGGCGTCTGTCTTAACCGCATTTGCTTTTCTTGAGTTATCGAACAATGAATCGACAGCTTCCTGGAGCATCCTTTTCTCGTTACGCAGAATGACTTCAGGGGCTTTTATCTCAATAAGTCTCTTAAGGCGGTTATTACGGATTATGACCCTTCTGTAAAGGTCATTGAGGTCGCTTGTTGCAAAGCGTCCACCATCGAGGGGAACGAGCGGACGAAGTTCGGGAGGTATAACGGGAACCACCTTAATTATCATCCATTCGGGTTTGTTTATCAGTTTTGAATCCCTGAAAGCCTCAACAACCTGAAGTCTTTTAAGAGCTTCATTTTTACGCTGTTGAGAAGTCTCTGTATTAGCTCTGTGTCGGAGTGAATAAGAAAGCTCATCAAGATCTATCCTTTCAAGAAGTTTGTTAAGGGCTTCGGCGCCCATATCGGCAATAAACTTATCAGGGTGTGTATCTTCAAGATACTGGTTCTCTTTAGGAAGAGATTCAGTTATCTCAAGGTATTCCTCTTCAGTAAGGAAATCAAGGTATTTGACACCGTCGACGGCTTTGACACCAGGATTTATGACCACGTATCTCTCATAGTAGATAATAGAATCGAGTTTTTTTGTGGGTAGTCCCAGCAGGTAGCCTATTTTGTTGGGTAGTGAACGGAAATACCAGATATGGGCAACAGGAACCACGAGGGATATATGTCCCATTCTTTCGCGGCGCACCTTTTTCTCTGTCACTTCAACACCACAACGGTCGCAGACGATGCCCTTATAGCGGATTCTCTTGTACTTACCGCAATGACATTCGTAATCTTTTACCGGACCAAAGATCCTTTCGCAGAACAAACCATCGCGTTCGGGTTTGTAGGTACGGTAGTTTATTGTTTCAGGCTTCAGTACTTCACCGCTTGAGCGGTCGAGTATCTCCTCAGGTGAAGCAAGACCTATCGAGATCTTTGAGTAACTTGTTTTTGTTTTGTTATCTCTTCTGAATGACATATGCTGAATTTTTTTTATTCAATAATTAAAAACCAATAAAGGCAGGCGACCTGCTAGTCAAGTAGTACGCTGAGGCCCAATCCTCTGAGTTCATGCAGCAGCACATTCAGAGATTCCGGAATTCCGGGATGAGGCATAGGTTCTCCCTTGACAATTGCTTCGTATGCTTTTGCACGTCCAATAACATCGTCCGACTTGATAGTAAGTATCTCCTGGAGAATATGGGCAGCGCCGAAGGCTTCAAGTGCCCATACTTCCATTTCACCAAAACGCTGGCCTCCGAACTGTGCTTTACCGCCAAGAGGTTGCTGGGTGATTAGGGAGTAAGGACCGATGGAACGGGCATGCATCTTATCGTCAACCAGGTGTCCAAGTTTCAGCATATAGATAACCCCCACCGTTGCAGGCTGGTCGAATTTCTCTCCTGTACCGCCGTCGTAGAGGTAGGTCTTACCATATCTTGGAAGTCCGGCCTTATCCGTATATTCAGTTATCTCTTCAAGGGTAGCTCCGTCGAAGATCGGGGTGGAGAACTGGAGACCCAGTTTCTGTCCGGCCCAGCCCAGGACCGTCTCGTAGATCTGTCCCAGGTTCATCCTTGATGGCACGCCAAGTGGGTTAAGCACTATATCAACCGGGGTTCCATCTTCAAGGAAGGGCATGTCTTCGGCACGGACGATTTTGGCAACAATACCTTTGTTACCGTGTCTTCCGGCCATCTTATCCCCTACCTTCACCTTACGCTTCTTGGCGATGTAAACCTTTGCCAGGCGGACTATACCTGCCGGCAGTTCATCACCGATGGTGATATTGTATTTCTTACGCTTGTAAACGCCGTCTACCTCCTTATACTTGATTATGTAATTATGGAGCAGCTGTTTGATGCTGTCATTTTTCTTCTTGTCTGTGGTCCACTTATTGGGATTGACATTAAGGAAGTCTATATCCTGCAGCTGTTTAAGAGTAAACTTACTGCCTTTGGGTATTACGTCGACATTAAGATAGTCTTTAACACCCTGGGAAGTCTTACCATTGACGAGGATAAAGAGTTTGTCGACGAGTCGTGCCTTAAGATCTTCAACGTTCCTGTTGAAGTCTGATTCGATCTTGTCGAGGAGTGGCTTCTCCACGGCTTTGGCTTTCCTGTCTTTGACAGCCCTGGTAAACAGTTTCTTGTCAATAACAACACCTTCAAGGGAAGGACCGGCTTTCAGTGAAGCATCTTTCACGTCTCCTGCCTTATCGCCAAAGATGGCTCGGAGCAGTTTCTCTTCGGGTGAAGGATCGGATTCTCCTTTCGGAGTGATCTTACCGATGAGGATGTCGCCCGGACGAATGTGGGCGCCAATGCGTATCAGACCATTCTCGTCGAGGTTTTTGGTAGCTTCCTCGCTAACATTCGGGATATCTGAAGTCAGTTCCTCAAGTCCGCGCTTTGTGTCACGTACCTCGAGAAGGTATTCGTCGATATGGACCGATGTGAACATATCTTCCTGGACTACTTTTTCGGAGATGACGATTGCATCCTCGAAGTTATATCCTTTCCAGGGCATGAAAGCCACTTTCAGGTTACGGCCAAGGGCAAGTTCGCCGTTTTTGGTACCATAGCCTTCTGTGAGTACCTGTCCTTTTGTCACCTTTTCACCTTTTCTGACAACAGGTATAAGGTTAATACAGGTATTCTGGTTTGTCTTTTTATGTTTCGGCAGGGTATAGCGTTTGATGTCGTCATCAAAGCTTACGAATTTCTCCTCGTCGGTTCTTGTATAGCGGACAACAATTTCGTTGGCATCCACATATTCAACAACTCCGTCGCCTTCGGCTGTAAAGAGAATTCTGCTGTCGCTGATTACCTGGGCTTCAAGGCCGGTTCCCACTATCGGGGCTTCGGGACTGATCAGAGGCACTGCCTGACGCATCATGTTTGAACCCATAAGTGCCCTGTTGGCATCATCATGTTCGAGGAAGGGGATCAGTGAGGCAGCTATGGAAGCGATCTGGTTAGGGGCCACGTCCATAAGGTCGACCTTGTTGACTTCTTCGAAGGGGTAGTCGGCTTCATAGCGACATTTGGCCCTGGGATTCTCAAAATTACCGTTTTCGAGGATCGGGGCGTTAGCCTGTGCAATCATCTTCTCTTCTTCTTCCTCGGCGCTGAGCCAGACGATACCGTTTTCGCTGAGATCGACTTTTGCATCATTTACTTTCCTGTAAGGAGTTTCTATGAAGCCTAGTTCGTTGATTTTGGCGAATACGCATAGAGAGGAGATAAGTCCGATATTGGGGCCTTCAGGGGTTTCAATCGGGCAGAGGCGGCCGTAATGGGTATAGTGAACGTCTCTGACCTCAAATCCAGCTCTTTCGCGCGACAGACCGCCTGGTCCGAGAGCCGACATACGGCGCTTGTGAGTCATCTCGGCAAGGGGGTTGGTCTGGTCCATGAACTGCGACAGCTGATTGGTCCCGAAGAAAGAGTTTATAACCGATGAAAGGGTTTTTGAGTTTATAAGGTCAACTGGTGTAAAGACCTCATTATCCCTGACATTCATTCGTTCACGGATGGTTCGTGCCATACGTGCGAGGCCTACTCCGAACTGGGCAAAAAGCTGTTCACCGACAGTACGGACCCTTCTGTTGCTGAGGTGGTCGATATCGTCGATATCAGTCTTTGAGTTTATAAGTTCGATAAGATAGCCAATGATCTTAATAATATCCTCACGGGTCAGAATCTTGACACCCATATCGGTGTTGAGACCCAGTTTTTTATTGATTCTGTAGCGGCCCACTTCACCAAGGTCGTAACGTTTATCAGAGAAGAAAAGCTTATCGATAACGTCACGGGCGGTTGCCTCATCCGGTGGTTCGGCGTTACGCAGCTGACGGTAGATATAGATTACAGCTTCCTTTTCCGAGTTACACGGATCTTTCTGAAGGGTATTGTATATTATGGCGAAATCGGTAAGGGAGGAGTCATCTTTATGAAGGAGGATGGCTTTGGCGCCTGAGTCGACAATAAGGTCGACATGTTCCTGTTCGATGACTGTTTCCCTGTCGAGGATCACTTCATTTCGTTCAATAGAAACAACCTCGCCTGTATCTTCATCAACAAAATCCTCTATCCATGTTTTCAGGACCCTGGCAGCCAGTTTCCGTCCGACAAGTTTCTTGATGTTTGTCTTGGATACCTTATGTTCTTCGGCAAGGTTAAAGATCTCAAGGATCTCCTTGTCACTTTCGAAACCGATAGCTCTGAGCAGAGTGGTTACCGGAAGTTTCTTTTTCCTGTCGATATAAGCATACATCACGTTGTTTATATCGGTGGCAAACTCAATCCAGGAGCCTTTGAAAGGGATAATCCTGGCTGAGTACAGTTTTGTACCGTTTGCATGGACGCTCTGGCCGAAGAAAACTCCGGGAGATCTGTGCAGCTGTGAAACGACAACCCTTTCTGCGCCATTGATAACAAATGTCGCCCTTTCTGTCATATAAGGCACTGTTCCAAGGTAAACATCCTGGATAACAGTATCAAAATCCTCATGTTCCGGATCGGTACAGTAGAGTTTTAATTTTGCTTTCAGGGGAACGCTGAAAGTAAGACCGCGTTCAATACACTCGTCGATTGTATATCGGGGTGGGTCAATGTAATAATCAAGAAACTCAAGAACAAAGTTGTTCCTTGTATCTGTGATTGGGAAATTCTCGGTGAAGACCTTGAAAAGACCCTCTCTTTTTCTGTTTTCGGGAGTTGTTCCTAGCTGAAAGAACTCACCGAACGACTTTAACTGAATCTCCAGGAAATCAGGGTATTCAAGCTGATTTTTCCTGGATGAAAAACTTATTCTTTCGGTATTTTTTGACGACATTGAACTTAGGATTAAGTGAACTTATTAATAATATGCAAAAAGGCTTAGTCCCGAGTCACCGGGACTAAACCTGTCACCCAATACAGAGGTATAACTTATTTAAGTTCAACTTCGGCTCCTGCTTCTACTAATTGACCTTTAATAGCTTCTGCTTCATCTTTTGATACACCTTCTTTCACTGGACCGGGGGCAGCATCAACAACTGCTTTAGCTTCTTTCAGTCCGAGACCGGTGATGTCTTTAACCAGTTTAACTATCTGTAGTTTCTGTGCACCGGCTGATTTAAGGATCACGTCGAATGATGTTTTCTCTTCAGCGGCTTTGGTGTCATCTGCTGCAGCCGGAGCAGCAACTGCAACAGCAGCTGCGGCTGGTTCAATACCGTATTCTTCTTTCAGTATTTTAGCCAGTTCATTTACTTCTTTAACAGACAAGTTGACCAGTTCTTCTGCAAATTTCTTAAGATCTGCCATTTCTATAGGATTTTTAATTGATTATACTTTAAATACTTACTTTTTTGATAGTGTCTCAAGAACACCGTGTAGTTTAGTAGCACCTGACTGGAGGGCTGACACGACGTTTTTGGCAGGTGACTGAAGCAGGAGAACAATGTCTCCGATCAGTTCTTCCCTGGTCTTAACCGAGACAAGTGCATCGAGCATGTTGTCGCCGATATAGATCGATTCCTGAACGTATGCGCCTTTCAGAAGGGGCTTGCTATGTTGTCTGCGAAACTCTTTTATGAGTTTGGCCGGACCGTTGCCGGTCTTTGCAAACATGATAGATGTAGTACCCTGAAGGACCGGATAAAGTTCTTCAAAGTCCATATTGGTCTGTTCAAGTGCTCTTTTAAACAAAGTATTCTTAACAACGATAAGTTTGATATCGTTTTCGAAACACTTTCTTCTCAGGTCACTGGTGTCAGCTGCATTAAGCTGAGCCGTATCAGTCAGGTAAAAATGGCTGTACTCTTTCAGTTTCTCAGCAAGGCTGTCTATGATAGCATTTTTTTCTTCCCGTCTCATAATTGTTTTTCGAGTTTTTACTTAACAAATTAATCATCAAGACCTTTAGGATCAATCTTCACACCAGGGCTCATTGTGCTTGAAAGGAAGAGGCTACGTATGTAGGTTCCCTTTGCTGCAGCCGGTTTGAGTTTGTTTACCATATGGATAAACTCCCTTGCATTCTCGACGATCTTTTGTGGCTCGAATGAGACTTTTCCGATAGAGGCATGAATGATTCCTGTTTTATCAACCTTGAAATCAATCTTACCCTGCTTCACTTCTTTAACAGCCTTACCTACTTCCATGGTAACAGTTCCACTTTTAGGGTTCGGCATAAGTCCTCGCGGACCAAGTATTCTCCCTAACTGACCGACTTTACCCATTACTGAAGGCATGGTTATGATAACATCGACATCGGTCCAACCGCCTTTGATTTTTTCAATATATTCATCAAGGCCGATATAGTCAGCGCCGGATTCCTTTGCTTCATTCTCCTTGTCGGGAGTGCAAAGGACCAGCACGCGGGTCTGTTTTCCCGTTCCATGAGGAAGGGACACAACACCGCGGACCATCTGATTGGATTTTCTGGGATCGATACCTAACCTTACATCCAGGTCGATGGATGCATCAAACTTTGTGGTGGTTATTTCCTTTACCAAAGCAGATGCTTCTGTCAACGTATAAAGCTTTTCCTTGTCCATTTTTTCAAGGGAGAGCTTCTGGTTTTTGGTAAGTTTAGTCATTTTTTCTCCTAATTAATTATTTACCGGGAATTGTCCTTTTACGGAGATTCCCATACTTCTTGCGGTACCAGCTACCATTTTCATGGCCGACTCAATTGTAAAACAATTAAGGTCTCCCATCTTTTCCGAAGCAATTTCTTTTACCTGGTCCCAGGTGATACTTGCCACTTTTTCCCTGTTAGGTTCTTTTGAACCCTTCTTGGTTTTGGCAAATTCAAGAAGCTGAACAGCCACCGGAGGAGTTTTTGTAACGAAATCAAATGATTTGTCACTATAAACTGTGATAACAACCGGTATAACTTTTCCAGCCTTGTCCTGAGTCCTCGCATTAAATTGCTTGCAGAAATCCATTATATTCACACCCTTCGAACCAAGTGCAGGTCCGACCGGTGGGGATGGATTGGCAGCTCCGCCACGAATCTGTAACTTTATAATTCCAGCAACTTCTTTTGCCATAATTTAGTATTTGCGTGTTTATTGCGAGAGCTTGATAGTTATTCAGGAAGCATTATGAATATTACAACTATCAATATCTTCTGTTAATTTTCTTTTTCAACCTGCATAAAGCTAAGCTCAAGGGGTGTCTTTCGTCCGAAGATCTTAACCATAACCTTAAGCTTTTTCTTTTCGTCGTTAACCTCTTCAATAATACCTGTAAAGCTGTTGAAGGGACCGTCGATTACCTTAACTGATTCGCCTACAAAGAATGGTACATTAAGTTCCTCGTCGCTTGCATTCAGTTCATCAACCTTACCAAGAATCCTGTTTATCTCAGATTTTCTAAGAGGCACCGGTTCTCCGTCCTGGGAACCAAGAAATCCGATAACATTCGGGATATTTCTCAGAAGGTGTGGTATCTCGCCCACGAGTATTGCTTCAACGAGAACATACCCCGGGAAAAAGGTCCTTTCCTTACTTATCTTTTTACCTGATCTTATCTGGTAAACCTTTTCAGTGGGAATAAGCACCTGTGAAACAAATTCTTCGAGTTTAAGGCGGGCTACTTCATTGTCAATGTATTCCTTTACTTTCTTCTCTTTCCCTCCAATAGCTCTAAGCACATACCACTTCTTTACATTTTCGCTCATCGGAACATATCTCCTGTTTAGTATAACATACTGTATATAAATTCCATGGCTCTGCTGAAGACAAAATCCATTGCAGAAACGAGAAGAGCTATTATCAACGTGGCAACAAGTACAAGAACTCCGCTGTTCTGAAGTTCACTCCAGGTAGGCCAGGTCACTTTGTGAACGAGCTCGGTATAAGATTCCTTGAAATATCCTTTTATATCCATAGTACTATTAAATTTGCACGGGAGGAGAGACTCGAACTCCCGACACCTGGTTTTGGAGACCAGTGCTCTACCAACTGAGCTACACCCGTAAATTCATATGAATGTTGAAACACCCGAAGGTGTTTCAACGATCCATAGTTTATAATTTCCAAAACCGTTATTGCAAAATCTCTGTAACAGCACCGGCACCAACTGTACGTCCACCTTCACGGATAGCGAAGCGGAGACCGACATTGATAGCCACCGGATAGATAAGCTCAACAGTCATATTGACATTATCACCGGGCATTACCATCTCTGTTCCTTCAGGGAGAGTAATCTCACCGGTAATATCAAGAGTCCTTATATAAAACTGCGGACGATACTTGTTATGGAACGGAGTATGACGGCCACCCTCTTCCTTTTTGAGTACATAAACCTCAGTTTTGAACTTGGTATGAGGGGTTATTGAACCGGGTTTGGCAAGAACCATTCCTCTCTTAATCTCTTTTTTGTCGACACCACGGAGAAGCAAACCAACGTTATCGCCAGCTTCACCACGATCAAGTATCTTGCGGAACATCTCAACACCGGTACATACTGTCTTACGTTTTTCAGCACCCAGTCCTATCATCTCAAGCTCATCACCTGTATTGACAACTCCGGTCTCGATACGACCTGTGGCAACTGTACCACGGCCGGTAATTGAGAACACGTCCTCAACAGGCATAAGGAAAGGCTTCTGATTGTCACGGGGAGGAATGGGGATGTATTCATCAACTGCATCCATAAGTTCCATTACCTTATCTTCCCATTTTGTTTCTCCGTTCATGGCACCAAGAGCAGAACCACGGATAACAGGAGCATTGTCACCGTCAAACTCATAGAAGTTGAGAAGATCACGAACTTCCATTTCAACGAGATCGAGAAGCTCTTCATCATCAACTGCATCTACCTTGTTCATGAAAACAAGTACCTTGGGTACGTTAACCTGGTGAGCAAGAAGGATATGTTCACGGGTCTGAGGCATTGGACCATCAGTAGCGGCAACAACAAGAATAGCACCGTCCATCTGGGCTGCACCGGTAACCATGTTCTTTATATAGTCGGCGTGACCCGGGCAGTCAACGTGTGCATAATGACGGGCTGCTGTCTGATACTCAACGTGAGAAGTGTTGATTGTAATACCCCTCTCCTTTTCTTCGGGAGCATTATCAATTGAGTCAAAATCCCTGACTTCAGATAGACCTCTTTTGGCAAGGACCATAGTGATCGCTGCCGTCAGGGTGGTCTTACCATGGTCGACGTGACCGATTGTACCAATGTTTACATGTGGTTTCGACCTGTCAAATTTTTCTTTTGCCATAACTCCAAGCTTATTAAATTTAGTTTATCTATATACAGTTTTATTCATTGTTTCCCGTTGAGCCGGAGAGGGGAATTGAACCCCTGACCCCTTCCTTACCAAGGAAGTGCTCTACCCCTGAGCTACTCTGGCATCAAAAAGTGAGCGGGAGACGGAGCTCGAATCCGCGACCCTTAGCTTGGAAGGCTAATGCTCTACCAACTGAGCTACTCCCGCATCATATTTTCCGAAAGAGATCCATCAAATCCATAACCGCAGATCCGAAAGAACTATCCAATTTAAAGTGGGGAGAGCAGGATTCGAACCTACGAAGGCATTTGCCAGCAGATTTACAGTCTGCCCCAGTTGGCCGCTTTGGTATCTCCCCTCAATAAACTGAATATATCTCTTAAGACATACATTTACTTCTCTTTCAAGAGCCGATGAAGGGATTCGAACCCCCGACCTGCGGATTACAAATCAGCTGCTCTGGCCAACTGAGCTACATCGGCAATTTAAAGAACGCTACCGGAAGGCATAAAAATACCCTCAAAAATCGGTCTGCAAATGTATGAATTTTAAATTCATTTTTCAAAATAAAACAAAATATTTTTGTCAACAGTTGGGCTATACACCTCTTTTCTTCTGCTTATATTTGGTAATCTGTTTCTTAAGAGCATCTATAGCCTGATCTGTGGATTCCTCAAATGTCTTGCTCTGTTTCCTTGCAAATAAAGGTCCTCCCGGTATGTCCAGCTTGATTTCGCTAATCTTGTTCTCCCTGTCCTGGTCCTTGTCAAGGCGCAGGTACACTTCAGCATTGACAATTTCATCCCCGAACTGTGTCAGTTTTTCCAGCTTCTGCTGAACAAAGTCTATTAGCTTCTTGTCGGCATCAAACCGCACTGAATGAATCTGAACGTTCATAGTAGTACCTCCTTGTCTTTTAAATTAATATTTAAGCCCTTGGGTGAGCCTGTTTATATATTTTACTGAGTTTCTCAAATGTATTGTGCGTATATATCTGCGTGGCAGAAAGGCTGGCATGACCCAGAAGTTCCCTGATTGAACCCAGATCGGCTCCTCTGTTGAGCATGTGTGTTGCAAAAGTGTGCCTCAGAACATGTGGACTCTTCCTGTCAGCCGTTGTTACCATCGATAAATACCTCCTTGTTAAATTATAAACATATTTATCATATAATTTGTTGCCCTTGGAAGTAATAAAAAGCCTGTCAAATGAACCCTTCCCGAAAAAAGCATTTCGTACAGAAATATATTCATCAAGATCCTTTAAAAAGATGTCAAGAAGCGGAATGATTCTCTGCTTGTTCCTCTTTCCCGTAACCTTCACAGACCTTCCTTCCCTGTCAATATCTGAATCGCACAGACCAATAAGCTCCGACCTCCTCATTCCTGTTACGTAAAGCATCTCAATAACAGTCCTGTCCCTCCTTCCATCAAAGTCATCACCGAAACCAAAATCTCCGAACAAAACCTTCATCGCATCCTCTTCAACAAATACAGGGAGCCTCTTCTTAAGCTTTGGAAGCATAACCTTCTCAAGAGGATCTGATTCTACCCTGCCTTCCCTCCTTAGATAACGGTAAAAAACCCTCAGACATGAAATCTTACGGTGAACAGAAACGGGAGAATAACCCCCTTCCATCATGCTAATTACCCACGAACGTATATCCCCCGACGAAACCACCCCGGGCTCATCAGAGATACCATTCTCAGATAAAAACATGAAAAACTGCTTAAGGTCATCAGAATATGACCTTACAGTATGAGACGAATATCGCTTCTCGATTTGCAGATATTGTAAAAACGATTCCTTTTCATTCATGAAGGAACCCGCTTACTGTTATGTTTAAAACGAAAAGAGCAAAAAAAGAAAGTCTACTCCTCCTTCTCCTGCAACTTCTGAACATATATAGCCTTCTTGATTTCCTCCCTCCGGCGAACTGAAGGCTTCACATAGGCCTGCCGTGACCGCAGTTCACGTATAACTCCTGTTTTCTCAAACTTTCTCTTGAACTTCTTTAAAGCCCTTTCAATGTTTTCGCCTTCTTTTAACGGTACAATTATCATATTCTTTTTCAGTTTTAAACGAGGCGCAAAGTTAGACATAGAATTAATTTATACAAAACTTTTAACCGGATAATTTTTTCATCAGTATATAATTTTTATTTTAATGGTCTGATGGAACCCACATGTCGGAAAATTATATACATACGTGTTTGTGTCTGCAATACATGTTGGTTTCATATGACTGGTTTTTATTTGTCGGACAACAAAACTGAGTCTTTTTTTACTTTTCCTTTAATGCTAAATATAGTAAAAAACAGCCTCGTTTCAAAATCAAAATGAAAAAATAATATTAAAAACCACCCTCACCTCCTGACTGATTATCCTTCCCGGTTACAGGAAAGCCATGCCTTCCTCCCCAGCAAACAGTCTATCCGGTGTCATCCGTTGGCCCGGATCAGCCTTCCGTCAATTCACCCGTCGCCGGAAGTGCATTTTAAATACTTTCGCATTAACACCCGTCGCCTGAGACGGATTGATGCGGCAGACAATTTATTAATGGAAAGAAAAACAAGATATACAGATCAGATACCGGGACTTTGTCCCGTGACCCATGCCCTGACCTCTTACGACCAGGTTCACTTCACAGCGATTGCTTTCTTCATACTGACTTAACAATCATCGCAATTCTAACTTAACAGGGCATGGGTCTTCTTTTTAATTACCTGTACTGAAATCGAGATAAGGCTTTGCCTTTACAGCTTTATCACCTGGGATTATCTTATTATCAACAAGCTCTTCAATGCTGTCTACCGGACCTGAGAGCTCCCTGTACTTAAGTATCCCGTTAACAACAGACCTGTCGAGATAGGGCAGACGGATAAGCTCCCTGAACCCTGCTGCATTTATTCTTATCCTGCTTACATCACCTGAATCGGTATAAACATACCGCGAGATGGCCAGATAGGTCTCTTCGGGCAGTCCGTAAACCTCCCTTAACTGCAGGGGACTGGCAAACCCTCCAAGCAGATTCCGGTATCTTACTATCCTTGAGGCCAGAACGGGACCAATGCCAGGTAGCAGTTCAAGATCTGTGGAGTCACAACTATTAAGATCAAGAACAGGTACCTGTCTTCCGTATCGCCTTGCAGTACCCGCCGCTTCCACTGACCCTGATACAGAATCCTGAACCTTGCTCACAGGGATATCAGCGATCACATCAGCAGGTTCTATTTCATCAATGATTACCTTTTGCCCCGGAACGGAATACCTTATAAGAAAAACAAAGACAATTACTGCAAGAAGAATTACTGACGCTCTTCTTTCTTTACGGGTATATCCAAACCAGTTTCTGACCGATTTAAGAGCCTGATTCATAATTTAAACACAGCGAGATCATATGCAAGATATGAAACAGCAGGGAATAAACAGTAGAAGCAGCCTGATTTTTTTAAATGTCAGAAAGGATATCCTATGGCAAAGACAAGAGTAAAATCATTTTTGAAGTTATATGGCCTGTTCATAACGATCCACTTTGAACCTTCAGAGATGACCGGATCGCGGAGCTTCATCCCCAGATCAAGCCGTGCCAGAAAAAAACTGAAATCAAACCTTAAGCCTGCCCCGGTACCAACGGCCATATCCCTGTAAATACCCTGCAGGCTGAACTGGGAACCTGGTCTGTCTGTATCACTGTTATAGGTCCATATATTTCCGGCATCAAGGAAGAGAGCTCCTTCAAGCAGCCAGAAAAGCTTAAACCTGTACTCTGTATTGAATTCAAGTTTAATATCGGCTGTCTGGTTGAAATATATCGAATCATTCGAGATAAAAGAGCCCGGACCAAGAGATCTTACCTGCCATGCCCTCAAGCCGTTAGCCCCGCCTCCGAAATACTGTTTCTCAAAGGGAATGGCGCGCGAATTTCCATACGGGATTCCGGCCCCGGCAAAGCCCCTGTAAACAATTGAGCTGACGTCATTGAGGAAAAAATTATACCTCACATCAATATCTCCCCTCAGATACTGGGCAAAAGGTTGACGAAAAGCCTGATAGCTGCCGTCTACCTTTTCTGCCCCGGAAAGACCGCTTACAGCAGCCAGCATATTACCTGCCAGCTCAGCATTCAGCCTGATGAACCAGTAGTCTCTGGATTTTTTAATAGACTGATTATTATATATATAAGAATATCCGGCCCCAAGTATCATAACATCCCTGTACGACAGGTAGGATGATCCGTATTTTTTAAGAAAAGCAGAATCAATATAAAGCAATTTAACAAGGTTCATCTGTAACGGATTAACAATATGGGTTTTATAGTCACCCGCGTTCCAGTTGTAACCAAAGGTTATATTTGCTATGGTCCTTCTGTACAAAGGCATATCCATATAGTTATATGCCGCCAGCATTGAGGTTGTGGGGTTGTAGTTCCTTATAAACTCCTCCTTACGCAGAAAGGGCAGGAGGAACTTGGGAAGCCTGAGACTTGTCTCTATACTGTACTCCTGTGAGCTCCTGAGCTTTGCTTTATTCTGTGGAAGTGCTTCATAGGCTCCCTTAAGCTTCAGACTGAACTGTTCCGCACCTCTGAGAAGGTTCTTGTGCTGATAGGTCAGATTAAGTCCACCCCCGAAGTTGCCGGCAGAGTTAGTACCTTCGAGATCTACCCTGAACGATTGCTGACTTAGCAGGGTAAGCTGAACATGGCAGTCGAGCAGCAGAACCTGTTCTCCTCCGTAAGAATCCTGCAGGGAAGAGTAGTATATATTAACCAGCCTGTACGTCTTTAGTCCCAGAAGATGTGATTGCGATTGTTCGGTATTGGTTATGTTGTACGGCGAACCAGGCCTTATATACATCGACTGAATAATCACATCGTAATTGAGGTCGGGTTTAGTGTCAGCCGTAATGAAATAATAACCTTTATAAAAGAGGGTATCCAGTTTCCTTGTGTAAGTTTCTCCGCTACGGATAACCTCTCCCGGCACAAAATCAGGGTAGATATAGACATTGCGGATCGAATAAATGGAATGACTTACCTGCCTGGGTCTGTTGAACTGATCATAGACAAGAAGGTTCCTGATCCTGTAGTATACATCCACCTGCCTGTTTCCGGCAGTGCTGTCGATATCAAAAAAAATGTGATCGCCTGAGAAGCCGTAAAACCCCCTGTCCTTGACCGTTCTCTCGAGCCTTGTCCGCTCCGACTGGAGAACATCAACATCATATGGCTTACCTCTTTCGATAAGGCAGTTCACCGAATCGAAATAAAACAGTTTTCTTATGGTGGTATCCTCAATCTCAAATATCAGCCTTCTTATGGTGTAAGGAGAACTAAGGTCAACCTTATAGTATACATCTGATTTTCTTTTTTCAGTAAAAACCGAATCGGTGACCTCACTATCGAAATAACCTTTTGAACCTATATATGATTCTATCTGTTCACGGCTCTGCTGCATGGCGAAAGGATCATATACAACAGGTTCCTCCCCGATGTTCCTGAGCCATGAATGAGGCCAGCCCTTTTTGTTGATGTTCGAAAGGTTATAGAGTCCGAGATGAAACCTTGCTCCAAAGATCCTTTTGTTGGGTTTCTGCCTTATGTAGGGAATCAGATCACTTTTTTTTATACCTTCCTCTTTTTTAATTACAACATTGTTGTTATCGAGAAGATACTCACCCTCAGGTACGTATTTGGTGGGATTACATGAGGCGGCAATAAGCAGAAAGGTAAAGGACGCAATAATCGGCCAGTTAAGAAGTCTGTTTTTATTTGAACTTTTTTTTTTCAAATTTTGCATCCTGATAGTTCAGCAAATATATCAATAAAAAATAATTGATCGGTTCAGTAACTGTTGCAATGTAATGCTGAGTAAAAACATGATAAAGTACCTTACCTCACTTCAGAAAAAGAAGGTAAGAGAAGAAGAGAGGTTATACATTATCGAGGGGGATAAGATAATAAGGGAATTCATATTGTCGGGGATAAGACTTAAGTTACTGATTTCCAAGCCTGAGTTCCTCAGTTCGCTGCCTGCTCAACTAAAAGAGGGAATTGAAGAAAGCATCCCTGTAAGCTTTGAAGAGCTTAAGCTTGTTAGCACACTCAGAACCCCGCACAACGCACTGGCTCTTGTTAGCATGGATAATGAAGCGCCCGGCCCCAGCGCAGCCGGAAAAGGCCTTAGCGTTGCCCTTGAATGCGTTCAGGATCCGGGAAATCTTGGAACAATAATAAGGGCTGCTGCATGGTTCGGCATCAGAAACATCTACTGTTCCCCCGACAGCGTTGATGTTTACAATCCGAAAGTTATCCAGGCCAGTATGGGAGCAATTATCCATGTAAAAGTATTTTATACCGGTCTTGAAGAAGTATTGAAGAATGCAGTCTCGGACGGAGCCATCATCTATGGCACCATGCTTGACGGGGAGAGTGTTTACGATTCGGCATTGCAGAAGCCTGGCATCATTCTGATGGGTAATGAATCGAAAGGTATCTCTGACAGACTTGCAGAATATGTTACTGACAGGATAATGATACCACGGTTCTCTGATGCTCTATACGGTATCGACTCCCTTAACATAGGAATGGCCGCATCAGTTGTTTTTTCAGAGTTTGCCAGGAGAAAAAAAGCCTGAACGCCATCACTGTCTGATAACAGCTGCGATGCTTTCAGCTGTTTTAATCCCATCGATTGCCGAGGAAACTATGCCACCTGAGTAACCTGAACCTTCACCGCATGGATATAGTCCGGAGACAGTTATATGCTCCATACTCAACGGATCCCTGGGTATTCTCACAGGTGATGAGGTTCGTGACTCGACAGCCAGAACAACAGCTTCTTCAGTAAGAAATCCTTTCATCAGTGAAGCAAATTCGCGGAATCCCTTTCTTAACCTCGAACTGATGTCTTCGGGCAGCCATGCATGCAGAGATGAGGATGTTATGCCCGGGAAGTAGGAAGATGATGGAAGTGATTGAGAAAAGGCTCCTCTAACAAAATCCGTAAGTCTTTGTGCAGGTGCCCTTTGTGTCTTTCCTCCCTGTATCCATGCTTCTCTTTCCATGTCTTTCTGAAATTCAATCCCAGCCAGTTCGCCGAACCTGGAGTAGTCACCAAGGTCATCTGTACCTATCCCGACCACTATGCCTGAATTTGCATATGGTGAGTTACGGCCCGAAGGTGACATGCCATTAACAACCACTTCTTCCGGGGAAGTTGCCGAGGGTACCACAAAGCCGCCGGGACACATGCAGAAAGAATACACTCCCCTGCCGTTAACCTGCCTGACAAGGCTGTATGAGGCTGCAGGCAGATATTCCCCTCTCAGCTTACCATGGTACTGGATGGAGTCTATCAGATCCTGGGGATGTTCCACCCGTACTCCGGCAGCAAAGGATTTTCGCTCCAATGTTACTCCGCTTTTTATGCATATGTTGTAAATATCCCTTGCCGAATGTCCTGTAGCCAGGATGAGATATGGCGACCTGAAGATTTCATTTCCGGCAGTTACAACACCTCTTACTTTACCTGATTCAACAAGTATACCGGTAATCCTTTTTTCAAACATTACCAGGCCACCTGAGTCAGTAATGCTTTTTCGTATTCCTGAAATAATAGCCGGAAGCTTGTCAGTTCCCAGATGCGGATGAGCTTCGTAAAGTATCTTTTCATCGGCCCCGTGGAGGTGAAGCAGTTCAAGCACCCTTGTGTTGTCACCTCTTTTTTTTTGACCTCGTATACAGCTTCCCGTCAGAAAAGGTACCTGCTCCTCCTTCTCCAAAACAATAATTACTGTCAGGGTCAACCAGATGCTCCCTGCTTATCCGTGCGATATCCCTTTTCCGCGCAGATACCTCCCTGCCCCTTTCAATTACTACCGGCCTGATCCCCAGCTCAATAAGCCTGAGCGCTGCAAATAATCCTGCAGGTCCTGCACCCACAATAATAACCTCTCTGCTTTTTGAGACATCCTGTGACCTGAGGGGTTCGATGGCTGCCGGAGGATCGTCACTTTCAGTATAAACTGTGATTGCAAGGTTAACCTTTATATCTTTCTTCCTGGCGTCAACCGATCGTCTTGTTATCCTCACTGAGGTAATAAGGCTGTAATCAATGCCAGCCCTGAGGGCCGCCTTCTTTCTGACGGCATTAATATCGGCCGCAGTTGCCGGATCGAGACTTAGCTGTATATCCCTTGCCATTATATTACTCGAAATGGAACGAAACTATCCAGATCTGCGACTTCATCTTTTCGATGGCATTCATGTACTGGGCATATCCTGAAGCAGGTTCGTGAACAAGAACATCACGAAGTCCATGCGACATCTTGAGTTCGACTGAGAGCTTGAAATATGTCAGGTAAAAATCAAGGCCGGCCCCCACCTCATAATAAAGATCTGAACGTTTAAGCCTCAGGTAAACAGGCTTCTCGTCATCGTATTCCTTTTTCCCGGCAAGGTCGTAGCGGTAATTTAATCCTCCGACAATATATGGCCTTACATTATTCAGACGGTCGCCTTTATATTTAAGAAGAAGCGGAAATTCAAGGAATGATGATTCGAGCCTCTGCTGCGTGTTTACAGCTTCTATATTTTCTAAATCACTATTATCATAATATACTACATTTCTCATCCCAAAAGATACACCCGGCAGAAATCTAATATCGAAATACCTGCCAGGCCTGTAGTTTGTCACAATCTGGATGTTTATACCAGGGTTTAGGAGACTAACCTCAGGATAGAGTTTATCAATTTCATAATATTCCTGCGAGCGGGTGATATCGAAATCCATGGTATTCATTCCCAGGCTGAACCCGAAATGAAAAGGTTTATCATCGTACCACGACTCATTTTTGGGCTTTTGTTTCTGCCCGTGCAAACCATAGGGCAGCAGAAGTAAAATTGCAGTAATTATATGGAGAATTCTTATGTTCAAGTTACCTTTTTTGTTGGCATAGTGTCTTCAGGATAATAACTTCAATCGCCCTTGATTATTGCGTACCCGGCTTTATCCCAGTATAAATACTTGCTATCCCGCCTGTCAGTTTAATCTGGTTCACCTGTTCAAAGCCCGCTGCTCTGAGCATTTTCATGAAACCCTCATTATCGGGAAATCCGAGAACCGATTCCGGAAGATACCTGTATGCGTTATTACTGCCTGAGAGGAGTCTGCCTATAAGAGGCAGAATATGCAGGAAGTAGAAGTAGTACAACTGTTTGAAAGGGAACCATGAGGGTTTTGAGAATTCGAGTACCATAACCATACCTTCCTGCTTCAATACCCTGTTCATTTCGGAAAGGCCCCTGAGGGGATCCCTGAAGTTCCTTACTCCGAAGGCAACCATGGCAATATCAAATACAGCATCGCCGAAAATAATATTTTCAGATTCACATCTGAGGAGTTCAATGGTTGATGAAAACCCTTTGCCTTCTACTTTCATCCTGCCCAGGGCAAGCATATTGTCGGAGATATCTATACCCGTTATCTTCTGAGGCCCGAGTCTCAGCGCAGATAATGCAAGATCGGCTGTTCCGGTTGCAACATCGAGAATAAGGGGATTGGAGTATCTGCCGCTCAGGGTTTTTATTGCCTTTCTTCTCCAGAGCCGGTCAACACCAAAGGAAAGAAAATGATTAAGGAAATCATAACTACCTGCTATTGAGTCAAACATGGGTCCGACTCCCGGTGAGTCCCCGTCTATCCTTTTTTCACTTACCTCTTTCATAAAATGATAATCGGCAAATATAAGCCAATTTTTTTCAGGTCATCAGGCAGATGGCTGTCAGTTGCTGTTTTATTTTACTTTGCTCCGGGTTAACATATGTGAGTAATTCTTCAAAGGCTTTTCCTGTATGGATTTTATTCATATTTTTACATAAACCAATAATGCAACGGTCATGAACAGGATAATAATGGTTACCGGAGCTACTGCGGGATTCGGCAGGGCTATTGCAGTTAAATTTGCCAGGAACGGTTATGACGTTATTATAACAGGAAGAAGGAAGGAGCGTCTTGATGAAGTGGAACAGGAACTGTCAGCTATTCAGGGGACAAGAGTACTTTCCCTTAATTTTGACGTAAGAAAACGCTTCGAAGTGGGAGACGTTATCAATTCAATCCCTGAGGATTGGAAGAATATAGATGTTCTGGTAAATAACGCGGGACTCGCGGTGGGGATGGATCATGTTGATGAAGGCAATATTGACGACTGGGACCGTATGATAGATACCAATGTAAAGGGTCTGCTATATGTTACAAGAGCTGTAGCTCCACTGATGACTGCAAGGGGATCGGGACATATCTTCAACATATCGTCGATAGCCGGCAAGGAGGTATACGAGTACGGGAACGTATATTGTGCATCAAAGCATGCCGTGGACGCGCTTTCAAGGTCGATGCGGATAGATCTTCTCAGGCATAATATAAAGGTAACAAACATTGCTCCCGGAATGGCCGAAACTGAATTCTCTCTTGTCAGGTTCAAGGGCAACAAGGAAAAGGCAAAGGCTGTTTACAGGGGAATAGAGGCTCTGACCGGAGATGATGTTGCCGAAGTTATATACTACTGTACTACCCTGCCTGCTCACGTTTGCATTAATGACCTTGTGATAACTCCCACTGCCCAGGCCGGCGTAAATAACAACATAAGGAAGAGTGAGTAAAAATAAACCTGAAGCCGGATATGTATACTTATGATTATTTACTAAGGTTCACCCGCGAAGTGTTCCTTGGAATGGGTTGTAGTGAAAGTGATTCTGATGTTATTGCCGATGTCTTCCTTGCGGCCGAATTAAGAGGGCATTCCTCTCATGGGATGATCAGGATAAAGGACTATTTTCAGTTATGGAAGGCAGGACGAATAAATGTATCACCCTCTGTCAGGGTTGTTCATGAGAGTCCGAGTACCGCTGTTGTCGATGGGGATAATGCAGTGGGCATGGTTGCTGCAGGCAGGTCGATGGAGATTGCCATTGAGAAAGCCCGGAATGCCGGAACGGGATGGGTGGCAACAAAAAACTCAAACCACTTTGGCATTGCGGGGTATTATGCGATGATGGCCCTCCGACACGATATGATTGGAATATGTCTCACAAATGCCAATCCGCTTGTTGCCCCTACCTTCTCAATAAGCAGGATGATGGGCACCAATCCGGTGGCAGTGGCCATCCCGGCATTGAGCCAGCCCCCTTTTGTTGCCGATTTTGCCACAACACCCATTGCAAGGGGAAAGCTGGCCGTATCTGAGAAAAAAGGTGAGAAGGTAGCACTTGGTTTTGTCCAGGACAAATCAGGCAAGCCTTCTGATAACCCCGGCATACTTAAAGAGGGAGGATCGATGGTCACACTCGGGGGCGACAGACTCCACGGAAGCCATAAAGGTTACTGTATGTCTGCCATAGTCGACATCTTTTCTGCACTTCTGAGCGGGGCAAACTTCGGACCCTTTGTACCGCCAAGCGTTGCCTATCTTCCGGTTCTTGAAAAGAAGACTGGCGAAGGTACGGGTCATTTCTTCGGTGCCATGAGAATAGATGCCTTTCAGACGGCCGACGACTTTAAAAGAAAGATGGATGAGTGGATAGAGACCTTCAGGTCGGCAACACCTGCTGACGGACAGGAAAAAATACTCATACCAGGTGATCCGGAGAGAGAGGCTGAAGAAAGGATAAGGAAAGATGGAATAGTAGTAATACCGGCAATTGAAAATGACCTTGAGGCCATTGCTCTGGAACTGGGTATTGATTTTAAGAAAAGCAGCAGCTAGCCTGATACTTAAGCACTGAAATTTAATAATTATTCATAAAGCCCTGATCTTTAAGGACCTGCAAAAGCATTCTTGAAAAATAGGTATTATCAGCCTTTTTATACCTTATATCAGTGAACACCTGGGCCAGGGTGTTTTTGTTGTTCTCACTGACAAACTGTTTTGAGTCAGACCTTCCTTCCTTTTCCTGATACAGCTCATCAATCATCGGGCTGTTGTAATCGTGATAGTGCTGTTTGTGAACGACAGCCTCCAGGGGCAGCCTGTCGACCTGCTCAGGTTTTTCAGCGGGCCATCCGAGGGTGACCGTTGTAACCGGAACCACACCTGAAGGGAGCTTAAGTGTTTCTATAATTTTATGGGCCATATAGGTGGTTGTGCCCAGGTAGCATATCCCAAGGCCTTTTGACTCGGCAGCTATACAGAAAGTCTGGGCTGCCAGGAGAGCATCAATGGCTGCAGTAAAAAACGACAGGAAATTGTCATATCCGGGTTCCGCATTCCTCAGCCTGCACCATTTGTTGAAACGATTGAAGTCGGCACAGAAAGTAAGAACCACAGGAGCTTCGGTTATCATCTTCTGATTGAAGTGCGATGGCAGAAGTTCCTTTTTTATTTGTTCTTCCGTGGTAACTACAATACTGTAAACCTGCATATTCCCGGTGGTGGGAGTTCTAACGGCGGCTCTCAGAAGTTCATTAAGAAGTTCTTCGCCAACAGGGTCGGATTTATATTTTCTTATAGTGGAACGGTTAAGCAGGGAATCGGATAGTGAGTTCATGGAATTGCGTTTTTTTTGAAACCCGGAATGTAATCAAAACACAAAGGTAGAAAAAGAGCTGACAGGAGAAGAAGGTTGATTATAATAAAAAATCCCCTGTCTTCCCTGATAAACAGAATAAACTGTCAACAGGGAAGGCACGGGGATAATTCCTATAGTCAGCAAAAACTATTTCTTTTTCTTAAGCAGGAAAAAACCTGCGGCACCGAGAACAACAACTCCGGCTACAATTGCAATGATAGTACCCGAGCCGCCTGACTCACCCTTTGTGGTAGCTTTCTCTTCCTCAGTTGCATAATAGAAAGTCGGTTTTGCTTGTGTATCGATATTCACAGTGTCGGTTCCGGACTGACTCTGCTGAGCGGTTGCAAGATTCATGCTTCCAGCCAGGAACATGGCGATCATTGAGAATGTTAAAATTGCTTTTTTCATTTTTAATCTGTTTAAGTTATTCAATTGTATTTACCAGTTTATCATATTTCTCCGCAATATCCGGATCTGTCGTCCTGTATGTATCTGCCAAAGCTATTATCGCCGGTTTATAACGGGGGTTCAGGGTAAGGCAACTTCTCAGAATGTTCCTCGCTTCAATCAGATCATCCGGCGAAAGCAACTTTGCAAGCTCAACATAGGCTTCAAAACTCTTCCGGTTGATTCCTATCAGCTGCCGGTAATATCCAATGGCCTCTTCCTTATAACCCTTATCCCTTGCAATATTTCCAAGGAACATAATAATGGGTTCACAATCAGGATTAATCTCCAGGCCTTTTTTTAATACCGAATCAGCCTTTTCATACTGCCCGTTATTAAACAAAGCCGTTGCAAAATTATAAAAAATCAATTCATCTGTATAATTTATCTTCAAAACATCCTGAAAATAAGCTATAGCTTCTTCATTTTTATCATTTTTTAACGCTATGAAGCCGTGATAATCATCTTTTGACCTTCGTTCGAGGATGGCACAAACAGGAATATCGTCGGCGTAAATGAGATGTATGGCGTTATCGGGAGGCCAGATATTGTTTTTAAGCTGATATGGATGGATATAACGGTTCACGGCTATAGCATAATCCCAGTCGTACTGGCTACGGTCGACAAACCTGAAATAAGATGTTTCAATTTCAGGATGATCCCGGAACTGCCATTTTACTGAATATGTTGCCTTGACCTTTACTGACTTCCCGCTGCCTTTCTCTTCGAGATAGTCAATAAGCCATTCAGAAGCCTCTGTCTGACTTACATAGTAATAATCTGTCTCATAATTTCCATAGGCCCCCTTGAGTCCACCAACAAGCTGATTATAATATATATATGAATAGGGAGTATTTAAAATCATGAATTTAACAGGATGAACAGCGGCAAAAACAAGCAGGGCGGCCAGGATCAGACTCATTGGCTTTTTTTGGATATGCTGTGTCAGTGCGTGAAATCCAAGAGAGGAGACAAGCACAAGACCGGGATAGACAAACAGGAACTGCCTCCAGGAACTGTAAAGATTGCTATCCTCGAAGACAACAAATATCAAGGGGAAAACCACAGTAAATACAAGGAAGACATATTTAAGCATGTCCCTGCCTGAAAACCATTTCCGTGCAAAGATCAAAAACAGAACCAGTCCGGCCAATACAACAAGAGGTATCGTTATACCCATTGATTTAAGCAGGTAATACCAGGGCATGTTATCCGACCACATTACCTTTCCTTCAAAGATCTGACGGAAGGTATCGGGAAAATGAGCCATAACCCTGTATGATTCTATGATGTTCCTCAATGGATCTTTAAGGGCATAGGGCCAGAGTATTATACTAAGGAATATTCCTGAAACAGAGATAAGAGTAAGGAGGACTCCCCTTTCAGTAAAGCCGCGGAAATCAATAAGTCTTTTCCTGATAAAAATTTCAGCATAATAAATGAAAAAGAAGAAAAAGACGTAGCACACCAGCAGCAGACCACCGGCCCTGATTCCTATACAGAATGCCACACTTAATATAAGAAGCAGAGATTCCTTTACGGGCAGTTTCTTATCCGAATACATTACTTTAAGGGTAAGAAAGATACCTGATATATATGCCAGTGCAAAAGGAACATCCTTAAGATTATGTTGTGAGTGCCCAAGGAAGGTCGGGGATACGGCAAACAGGAAAAGGGTAAGTAATCCGGCTTTGTACCCTCTGAACCAGACTGCAAAAAGAGCTGTAACCACTATGGTGAGCCAGCCGGCCAGGGTGCTCATAATATGTCTGAAGCCGTAGACATCCCTGATCCCTGTCCATTTAATCAGAAAAGTTACTATGTTATCGTACGATTGTCCATAGTACTGCAGATGGGTCACCGGGGTATGAAGTGCTGCGGTATCGCGGCCACCGGTAGCAAAATAATTATATACATCCACACTGTGGTCGTAATGCAGTACCTCATCACAATTTATGCCGGCCTTTCGTGCCGCCAGCATCATCACTACCAGAAGCAGAAGGGCCGAAAACCTGAATATGAGCTTTAACCGTTTCTCATCCATCACTATGAACTGGCAGCATCATAATACTTTCTGACAAAATATACAGGCCTGTTCTGGGCTTCCTTGTAGCCCCTGTATATATATTCACCCAGAACCCCGAGAAAAATCAGCTGCACACAACCCAGGAAGTAGATGCTCAGGAGTACTGAAGACCAGCCCGGGACAGCCATGCCGGTGAATTTGGCAACAAGTACGTAGATACCTGCGATCAGGAAGACCAGGGCTCCGATAGTACCAATAACAAGACAGAACCGTATCGGGAAGCGGGAAAAGGAATAAATGGCATCTGTGGCAAGG
Source organism: Bacteroidales bacterium (assembly GCA_034003165.1). GTDB lineage: Bacteria > Bacteroidota > Bacteroidia > Bacteroidales > VadinHA17 > LD21. The sequence continues at coordinate 83,501 of JAVEZD010000001.1, forward strand.
AGGATTAACTTCCTGATTGTCATCTTCGGTTCTCCGGTGAGACGGTCGTCCCTGACGAACTCGATTGATCCGTGCCTGAAACCAATAAAGGTTCTAAGGCCGGGCAGATACCTTACTTTCTCTTTAAGGGAAAGAAGAGCATTGAGAGCTTCTCTTTTCATCATCGAAAAGTTGCCGTAGTTCTCCATATTGCTTATCTCCCCGATATTCTTAAAGATGACATGGAAAAGCCAGGCAGAGAAATTACGGCCTTTGTGGCCTTTTCTTCCGGCTTTCTTACCGCTTACAATATCATAGTCGTCCTTTATTATCATCTGGTACATGTCGGCCAGAAGTTCCGGAGGATCCTGAAGATCACCATCCATCATAGCAACATACTCACCCTTTGAGTATTCAAGTCCTGCTGTATAGGCTGCCTGGTGGCCGAAGTTCTTCGAAAGTGAAAGAACCTTTATCCTGTTGTTACCATCCCTCCATGTGAGCATCTTACCCAGGCTACCATCAGAACTACCGTCATCAACGAGTATCAGTTCATAGTCGGAGGTAAAACTCTCAAGGGCAGCTATCGTCCGTCTGATCAGTTCGTCAATCAGCTTCTCCTCATTATAAATAGGAATAACCAGTGAAAGCATAAAAGTCAAATAAGGTTAATACTCAATGATTATATCCTAAGACCCTCCATTACACCCACCCGCAGAAAAAAACAGGCAGTCCTCATTCTATGCTTAAGAACCGCATGACCGGGACCGGATTAATCACTGTCAGTCATCAGTATTATACAAACAACAGCACCTTACCTTTGAGTGATGATGCAGCCGTCAGATAAAACTTCATAAAGTTAACTGTTTATGCTCACGTGGCTTAAAAAACCGGGTTGTTTTTTACCTGTTTCAGAATCTTCGTGTGTATGAATGGCAATAAGGTACTTTCCCGTTAAGAAAATAATAATCCTGATGATACTTCTCAGCCTCGTAAAACTCTGAAGCCCTGGTAATGGCAGTCACAACCCCTACACCCTTGTCTCTGAGAATCCTGATGTTCTTCTCTGCAATTTTCTTCTGTTCATCGTTAAGGAAAAAAATCTCAGAGCGGTACTGGTCACCGATGTCGGGTCCCTGTCCTCCAACCTGTGTCGGATCGTGGATTTCAAGGAATAGCTTAAGAAGTGATTCGTAGTCTGTTTTTGAAGCATCATAGATTACCCTGACAGTTTCAGCATGACCGGTTGTTCCTGTGCATACCTGCTTATAGGATGGATTTCTGACATGCCCCCCGGTATATCCTGAAGTGACACTGATCACCCCGGGGGCTTTCTGAAGAAAGTATTCAACACCCCAGAAGCATCCTCCGGCAAAGAGGGCGGTTCCGTATCTGCCGGGAGCAAGTTTTGCGGGAACGAAATCAAGGGATACTGAATTTACGCAATGACGAACATCCTTAAGGGTGAATCTCTCTCCTGTAAACACATGACCCAGATGCCCACCACAGGAGGTACATGTAATTTCCGTCCGCCTGCCGTCAGGATCAGGGAAACGGGAGACGGCACCGTCAATCTCATCATCGAAAGATGGCCATCCGCAACCTGCATCAAACTTTGCAGAGGAATGGTACAGGGCGGCACCGCATCTGGCACAGATATACGTTCCTTCCTCATTGTGCGTATCAAATTTCCCTGTATGGGGGGCTTCAGTTCCCTTGTTTACAATTACTTCAGAACTCTTTTTATCAAGATCATTATAGGGTAATGATCCCTGGGGTTTGGATGTAGTGCTCATGGAAATCAGGAGAATTAATATTGTTACGACTTTTAATTTCATAATTTATGGTTTATCACAACGGTACAACAATCAAACCATTTAATTGTTGGAAAAGATGATTTTTTCACATGTGACATACTTTAACGGGGTCTTGGGTGTTATATCAAACGGACAACCCTGATGTAAACCATGCCTGCAAAATATAATAAGGCTGTAACCCGGATGACTGAAAAAGATAATATTTTTGGCATAAGGATTGTTTTTTGAACGATTGTTTTACTTTTGTGAATTGATACTGTTAATTTAATGTAACTTATGAAACCCATATGTCATGAATATTAAAATATACGTTTATGATTTTCAGACATGTGTGTTCTGTCCGAACTTAAAAATTAAAATTATAAACGGATGAAAAAGATAGCCCTGATTATTGTTGTTGCATTTGTAAGCATTCTGGCTCTCAGTTCCTGCAACAAGCAGGCCTGTCCGGCCTACAGCCAGGCTGAAAC
>JAVEZD010000001.1:85866-93245 GCA_034003165.1 Bacteroidales bacterium
AGCTTCCTTTTTCAAGGGACTGAACGAGATAAAAATGCTTCCGGGCCTTTATGCCAGGACCGGTTTCAACTTTGAATACAGCAAGGAAGATAAAATCATACATGCCGTGGAGGTGGGAGCCCAGGTCAATGCGTTCATAAAAAAGATCCCCATTATGGAAACCACGCAGAACAAATCCATCTTTTTTTCCTTTTTTGTAAGCTACCGTTTCGGCATTGTGGTTGATCCCCTTAATCCTGAGTCAAATAAGCTCTCGAATATTTTCGGACGAAAAAGATCGGCTGCTTTATACTGATACTTGGCATTTATAAGAAAAGTATTAATTTTGTCAATCAATTTATAAACCAATTAATGATATAGTTATGTCAAAGATTAAAGTTGCTATTAACGGCTTTGGCAGGATAGGCCGTAATGTTTTTAAGATTGCTCTGGAAAGAAAAGATATTGAGATTATCGGTATCAACGATCTTACAGACACAAAAACACTTGCTCACCTGCTCAAATATGATTCTACACAGGGGAAATTTGGTGGTGTATCCCACGATGCTGAGAATATTATTGTAAATGGCCTTAAGATTAAGGTATCTGCCGAGAGAAATCCGGCTAATATTCCCTGGCCGGAAAAACCTGATGTTGTTATTGAATCGACCGGGATATTCACATCCAAAGAGAGCCCGAAAGGCGGTTATGGCGACCATCTTAAAAACGGAGCAAAAAAGGTTATCCTTACTGTTCCTGCAAAAGATGCCATTGATGCAATGATAGTTCTTGGTGTCAACGACGGCGATCTCAAACCCGAGCACCAGTGTGTTTCGAACGCTTCATGTACCACCAACTGCCTTGCACCTGTTGCAAAAGTACTTAACGACAGTTTCGGAATCGAGATAGGTTATATGACCACAATCCATTCATATACCAACGACCAGAGGATACTCGACCTTCCCCACTCAGACCTGAGGAGGGCAAGATCAGCCGCTGTCTCTCAGATTCCTACAACTACCGGTGCTGCCAAAGCTGTCGGAAAAGTCATTCCCGAGCTTAAGGGTAAACTTGACGGTATTTCAGTAAGGGTTCCGACCCCGACCGGTTCACTTGTTGACCTTGTTGCCGTTCTCAAAAAAGAAGCTACAAAAGAAGAGATCAACGCAGCCATTAAGAAGGCAGCTGAAGGACCTATGAAAGGTATCCTCGAGTATTGCGAAGATCCCATTGTTTCTGTTGACGTCATCCACACTTCTGCCTCTTCAATTTTTGATTCCCTGTCCACCATGGTCAATGGGAAAATGATCAAGGTACTTGCATGGTATGACAATGAGTGGGGTTACTCAACCAGAGTAGTCGATCTCATTCCAATGCTTATGAAATAAGAGATTGCTTTATACGAAAGAGACTGCCCCGGTTAATGAGGCAGTCTTTTTTTTTATCCTGCCTTTTCAATTTCAAGTGGTATCCCCGGCATACTGAGAAAATTCTCACCCAGATCCACCATCGAGTCATCATCAGCTTCACATATCCATTTTATCCTTACCTGCCTGCCCGACCTGTGGTAGTCGGTCAGTCTTTTCAAAACCTGTAAAAGACATTTTGCCGACCCGCTGTTAACATACTCAAGTTTTATCTTAACATTCAGCCTGGTCTCTGTATCAAAGTAACTGGTCAACCACCCGGTCACAACTGAATAGACTGTTTCCGGATCTTCAGGAATTGATCTTCCGAATATCTCAAGGTTTTTATTCGTTGGATAATAAGTAATTCCAGGACTGTTTTTTGATTCCTCAAGAATGATATCTTTTTCCATTTTAGCTATGGTTATTCGTATCTTAAAGCTTCAATAGGATCTATATTTGCCGCCTTAACGGCAGGTGCATAACCAGATACCACACCTACTATAAAGCAAACAGCTATTCCTGTAAAAACCCAGAACCAGGGCACCACAAATTTCGACTGAAGCATAGAGGAAACCCCGTTCCCCATCAGGATTCCAAGAATTATTCCGAAGATTCCTCCCAACTGACCTATCATTATCGATTCGAAAAGGAACTGGTATTTTATTGTGGCCGGTTTTGCCCCGACAGCCTTACGTACTCCTATCTCTCTTGTTCTTTCAGTTACCGAGACAAGCATGATATTCATAAGTCCGACAGCTGCGCCGAACAAAGTAACTATCCCTATAAGTGTAGCCGCAAGGGTCACATAGCGGATGTTCTTCAACAACATATTTATTATTGTATCACTCTTGGATATATTGAAGTCAGTCTCATCTGTGGGGTCCAGATTTCTCACAATTCTGAAAACGGCCTCAGCTTCCCCCGCCAGGATATCCAGATGCAAGGGATTGACAGGCATCACTGTTATCCCGAAATTCATATTGGGCCTCGAAAAATACTGGCGCGCCGTAGTGACAGGCATTAAGCAAATATTATCACCACTTATTGAACTGGTACCCCTGCTTTTAAGAATTCCGGCAACTTCAAGCTTCAGACCGGCAACTGTTACCTCCTTCCCCACAGGATCCACATCCGCAGGAAACAGGTCTGAGGCTATCTCCGACCCAAGAAGTACAAGCCTGCGGTTCATGGCGACCTCATCAGGCGAAAAATTCCTTCCCTCCCCTATCTCATATCCGGAAACTGAGAGATAATTCTCATCAACACCAGTAAGGCTCACGTTTGGATTTGTCTCCTCACTTCCAAAGCTGACTGTCGACATGCTTGTAGCATTGAATGATACCGACACCAGTGCAGGACCCGTGAATCTCTGTCTGAATTCCATAGCCTCCCTGTATGAGATCCTTGAGTAGTTTCGTGCCCTGTACCTTTTATTACCTATCTGGATATTCATCCCCCTTGATGAAATAGTGAAAGAGTTGGCTCCCATAACTGTAAACTGCGACGTAAGGGATGATTTTATTGAATCGATGGCTGTGAGAATGCCAACAAGAGCCATTATCCCGAATGCAATTATGCAGATTGTAAGGATGGCCCTGACCCTGTTAGACCTGATAGCCCTTGAAGATATCCTTAAATTCTCTCTTAATATACTTATTTTCATTCCTCTAGAAAGATTTCATTCCTGACTTCCACCCATCCTCAGGAAAAAATAAAATTACAACTTTTTTTTCTTTGATTGGTAATGAGATATTTAATAATTCATCTTCATCCTGATTAAAATTAATTCCAACGTCATATTACAATACTTACATGAGTTTTAGAAATAGCCTTTCCATGTGCTTTTTTACTATTGTACTTTCCCGTTTACCATAAAATCAGGCTGCTTTAACATTATTTAACCATATTAATTAATATTTTAGTTGCATAACTAATATTTTCGTTTTACATTTGTATTGATCAGGGCAGCATTCACTGAGAATATACAGATGAAGTACTGGCCGGAAGAAATGAATTTCACAAAACTGAAGATATAATAAAGATTATGAGAGATTTAACAAAGGCAGAGGAACAGGTGATGCAGGTTCTGTGGAAGCTGAAGAAAGGATTCGTCAAAGAGATACTCGAGGAGTTTCCTGAGCCGAAACCTGCATATAATACAGTAAGTACCATTGTCAGAATTCTGCAGGACAAGGGTTTTGTAAGTCACAATGCGTACGGCAGGACCCATGAGTATTTTCCCCTTGTTTCAAAGGATGAATATTCGAAATCACATCTCACATCCTTTGTCGAAGATTATTTTTCAAATTCATTCGGAAAGATGGTAAGCTTTTTTGCAAAGGAAAAAAGCATTAGCATCAGGGAGATGGAGGAGATAATGAAGATTATGGAAAAAGAGGTTGAAGAACATAAACAGAAGCCGGTCAGGAAGGACAGGTGAAAAAACTTTAATGCCATGAATGCTTTTCTGGTCTTTCTTTTCAAGTCATCGCTTTACACTGCAGTCTTCTACATGGCTTACGCACTATTCCTGAGCAGGGATACCATGTACAGAAGGAACAGGAGTTACATACTCGTTTCTGTAGCGGCTTCGCTGATTCTGCCCTTTGTAACAATTGACATGGGTAGCAGCGAATCGTTTCCGGTTTTTGGCAAAAGACTTTCCGAAATCGTAGTCAATGCCTCATCAGGGAACCCGGCTGGGTTGGCTTCCATGACCGGTTCCATGAAAATCATGGGAATAATCTCAGGCATATACCTTGCAGGAGCAGCTATTGCCGCAATAAAATTTATTGCTGACATACTTGAAATATTAATACTTATATCAGGAAGGAAAATATCCGGATCAGGAACAATAAGATTCAGAGGGCTCAACACAGCAGGTTTTTCAGCCTTCGGTCATATCTTTATAAACTCAGGGTTAACACCGGAGGAGGCTGAGAAAATCGAAAAGCACGAGACTATTCATGTAGACTTATTTCACTTTGTCGACATCCTGTTCCTTGAGTCGGCAGGAATACTGTTGTGGTTCAATCCATTCATTCACCTTTTAAACAAATCACTCAGAGCCGTTCACGAATACCAGGCTGATGAGGGCTGTATCAGCTGCGGGATTCCTGTTACCGAATATCAAAAACTTATTATAAACCAGATCTTTGGATCAGGTGTTTCAACAATAACCAACAGTTTTTCCAACCCAACACTAATTAAAAAACGAATGATCATGATGACAAAGAAACGCTCACGAATTTCGGCAAACCTCAAGATATTTCTGGTATTGCCGTTGATTGCAGCCGTTATGCTCGTTATCTCTTCCTGCCAGGAAAACGGCGATGCTGACGGCATTGACAGCACAGGTATCCAATCGGGTGTTATGGAACAAAACAAGGTCACTCTCCCCGGGACTGATGTGCCTCCTCCACCACCTCCGCCGGCAGACGAACCCTTTATGGTAGTAGAGGAAATGCCACTTTTCCCGGGAGGTGATGTAGGGCTTCTGCAATTCATCGCAGAAAACACAAGTTATCCTGAAGAAGCCAAAACCAAAGGCATCCAGGGAAGGGTTATAGTCAGATTCTGTGTCGAGACAGACGGAAGTGTTAACAGGCTGTCTGTAATGAAAGGAATTGATCCCCTGCTCGACAGTGAAGCCTTAAGGGTGGTAGGTAGCATGCCTAAGTTTGAAAAAGCCGGGCACCAGGGTGGCAAAGCAGTCCCCGTATGGTATATGGTACCAATAACATTCAAACTCGAGTAACCCGGATAACTGATTAACTTTATTAAAAGAGGATGTCGCCAGGCTGACATCCTCTTTTTTATTGTAAAATACATGCCCCTATCTCCATTGCAGACTATAGGCATCATACTTAATATTATTTTAAATACTTACTTTTGGCAATTGAAAAACAGTTGCTATGCATCCTGAACAGAGAATAAAGGCTTTTTCAGAACTCGGAGAAATAATCAGGAATGTCCTTTCCGGTAAAGACAGGTCACTGTCCGGTGATGCCATCAGAATGATCACATCGCAGGAGAGCAGAAATGAATGGTTCACTCCTGATAATGTAAGGCTAGCGCTGGGTGCCATAGCTGATGAGCTGACCGCTGAAAACCTTAAGAGATGGACAGATAAATATCCCGGTCTTCAGGCAGTTGAAAAACCACTCAACATAGGCGTTGTCATGGCCGGGAACATACCGCTTGCCGGGTTCCATGACTTCCTATGCGTACTTATAAGCGGGCACAGGATTATTGCCAGGACCAGCAGCAAGGATCCGGATATTATGGGATGGATTGCTGATCTTCTTGTCTCCCTGGAGCCCTCATTCAGCGACAGGATTGTATTCAGGAACGACAGGCTTGCTGATTTTGATGCCGTGATAGCAACAGGCAGCGACAACACGTCAAGGTACTTTGAATATTACTTCGGCAAGTACCCTAATATTATAAGAAGAAACCGCAACAGTGTTGCAATCATTGACGGTAACGAAAAAGAAAGTGACCTGGCAGCGATGGGAGAAGATATATTCTCTTATTTCGGACTCGGATGCAGGAACATAAGCAAGATCTATATACCTGAAGACTATGATCCGGACTTCCTGTCATCGCACTGGAGAGATTACAGTAATATAATAAGTCACAGGAAATATGCCAATAACTATGACTTCAACAAGGCTGTTTATATTGTCAACCGTGAACCTTTTAAAGATACGGGTTACCTGCTTATGAAAGAAAGTACGGCCATATCTTCCCCGGTTTCGGTTTTGTTCTACGAAAGATACAGGTCAGAAGAAGATGTTATTTCTGTCATAACGGATCAAAAGGACAAAATACAGTGTATAACCGGTACGGGTTTTACTGATCATGGCAAAGCTCAGCGGCCACATTTATGGGACTATGCCGATGGTATTGACACCATAGAATTTCTTTTAAAAATAAAAGCTCCGGGGATAATGTAAAGTAAAAAATATTATATTGCACCGGTCGAATTAAATACAGATATGGTATACAAATTTGTGCTGTTATCAGATGAAGATGAGTCATTCGTGAGAGAATTTGAATTTCTCGACTCGCATACGTTGATGGATTTTCACAATGAGATTCAGGAGGAACTGGAGTTTGACAAATCACAGATGGCATCATTTTTCCTGGCAACTGATTTGTGGGAAAAAGAGGAAGAGTTTACCCTGTTTGACATGGGTACCGGATCATCGACAATGGAATCAGCCATCCTCGATGAGATAATCTTCAAAAAGAACCAGAAGCTTCTCTATGTATTCGACTTTTTCAACGATCGTGCCCTTTTCGTTGAATATACAGGTGAGGCAAAAGAGATGGAAGGCCGGGAGTACCCCCTGTGCACAAATTCAAAGGGCATTCCTCCGAAGCAGGTTGTCTTCGGATCGAGATCACGGACTCTTTACAACAATATTGTCGTTTCAGATGATGATGACGATGAGGATGATGATGGTCCCGAAGTAGATGACCTTTTCCTTAACGGGAATGACGACGAGTCACTGCCTGATTTTGAAAATCTGGAGAGTCTGGAAGAGGAGTAGGAGTAAAAGCTCCATCCCTTGTTCCCATGGAAAACATACTCATAGTTCTTCTCGGTCCGACCGGAGTCGGAAAGACTGACCTTGCCGTAGAACTTGCCCTCCATTACGGCACAGAGATCATCTCATGCGATTCACGACAGTTTTACAGGGAGATGAAGATCGGAACTGCTGTCCCCGATCAGGCCCAGCTTGAAAAAGTCCACCATCATTTCATAGGATTCCTTTCCGTAAGAGATTACTACAGCTCAAGTATGTATGGCAGGGATGTGCTGAGCCTTCTTCCCCGTCTTTTTGAAAAGAACAGAATGGCCATAATGACAGGCGGATCAGGAATGTATATTGATGCAGTGTGTGAAGGCATTGATGACATTCCCGATGTTGATCCGGAGGTAAGGGAAAGGTATAATCATATCTATGAGACTGAGGGCTTGGA
>JAVEZD010000001.1:93345-100340 GCA_034003165.1 Bacteroidales bacterium
TGCGGGTTGAGAGCAACACCTGCTTTCATTCCGAGTTCACGGATCTCTGAAACCACACGCTGCAGGTGGATACAGGCTTCATACTGAACGGTAAGAATATCAGCACCGGCATCACGGAAGCGTCCGATATAACGACCGGGCTCAGTTATCATCAGATGAACGTCGAGAGGTTTTTCAGCCACTCTCTTTATATGTTCGATTACAGGAAAGCCAAATGAGATATTGGGCACGAATACGCCGTCCATTATATCAAGGTGAATCCAGTCAGCCGGACTTCCGTTCACCATTTTTATTTCCTCTTCAAGATTTAAAAAATCAGCCGCCAGTAAAGACGGTGATACAAGATGGTTCATGTCAGAATTATTTCCGGCAAATATAAAAACAAATTATTAACCAAGGTATGATTTTAGAATTCTGCACCTGGTTGTGAACTGAATTCTTTTTATAGCCTTTTCCTTTATCTGTCTCACCCGTTCACGGGTAAGCTTAAGCTCCTCTCCTATTTCTTCAAGGGTGAAGGGATGCTTCATTCCGAGGCCGAAATAAAGTTTAAGAACCTTGGCTTCCCTTGGCGAAAGGGTACTCAGTGCCCTTTCAATCTCATATGCAAGTGATTCATTTATCAGATTTCTGTCAGGACTTGGAGTGTCGGGGTTTTGCATAACATCGTACATGTTATTGTCTTCCTCCGAGCTTATGGGGGCATCCATGCTTACAGTCCGTCCGTTGGTCTTAAGGGCTTCCTTAACCTCTTCCGGAATCATTTCAAGCAGATCGGCAATCTCCTGCGAGGAAGGTTCTCTTTCATACTCCTGTTCAAGACGGGCAAAAGCTCTGTTTATCCTGTTGATGGATCCAATCTTGTTAACAGGAAGCCGTACTATCCTTGCCTGTTCTGCCAGGGCCTGCAAAATAGCCTGCCTGATCCACCAGACAGCGTAGGAGATAAACTTGAAGCCCCGGGTTTCATCAAAACGCTGGGCAGCCTTCATCAGTCCAAGATTACCTTCATTAATAAGGTCGGGAAGGCCCATCCCCTGATTCTGATACTGTTTGGCAACGGATACAACAAAACGAAGATTGGCGTTAACAAGTTTTTTAAGGGCAGCCGTATCACCTTTTTTTATCCTCCTTGCCAGGATTACTTCTTCTTCAGGTGAAATCAGATCAACCCGGCCTATCTCCTGAAGATATTTATCAAGAGAAGGGGTATCACGGTTAGTAACCTGTTTGGTAATCTTTAATTGACGCATTGACAGGTTGATTAGGGTTGACAGGGTTTCCGGACAATGATCACAATGGTAATAAAAAAAAGTTCAATTTCAAAAGTTTAGTTGATTTTTTTTGCAGGATGAACTCTTTTTAATATCTTGCACAAAATCTTGCTATCTGATCACCGCGGATAAATCACTGATTTATCGTTAAGCAAAATTTTACAGCAAAAAAAATTTTTATTTGTTTATTTTATTAATATTGCAGCGGTTTTCAGATATGTAAACTTAAGTTGCATATTCCCGGGTTCATCTCATACCTTGTTCCTGGTTTCCATTACAAATTTTTCTCTTTTTCAATTTATTATCATTAAAGCATGTACGACATTCTTGAGTTAAGTAAGAAACTGCTTCCTGAATTGAGGGATATAGCAAAAGAACTTAAAATCAAAAGGACTGAATCTCTTAAAAAACAGGACCTTATTTACAAAATTCTGGATCAGCAGGCTATTGAAGCCACTGAAAACAGGAACTCCCCAAAACCCGAAATCTTACCTGCTGAGAACAAAACCAACCATGGAAACAGGGAACGGGATGCCGCTTTCAGAAGGGGAAAACGTCCCAGGACTATTAAGAATCCCGGCAAGAAACCGGTTGAATCTGTGATGACTGTCTCTCCTGAGACTGTTGTCAAAAACGAACCCAGACCTGAAGAAATCCAGGAAAACAGCAGAAATACTGAAAAGCGAGAAGAACAGACTGATCTTTTCAGAAGCAATGAAGCTTCATCAGAAGACAAGAGATCAGGCGGATGGAGACCGGATAACAGGAAACGTGACTTTAACAGGGGTCCACGGTTCAAGGCTGAAGAGCCTGCAAAAGCCGGAAATGTTAAAAGGGAAGATAATGTACCGGAAAGAAACATTCCTTTAGCAGAAGCTGGTGGGGCTGACGTGCCGGAGATATCGGATGTCACCAGGTCGCCGGCAGAGAAGATCACTGAGCCTCAGATCACCCGGGAGATTGCTGAAGTACAGCCTGTGAAAGAGGAAAGAAAGGAAAAACCCTACGAATTTGATGGCATTGTATATAATACAGGTGTCCTTGAAATAATGCCCGACGGATACGGGTTCCTGCGTTCGCCCGACTACAACTACCTTAACTCACCCGACGATATTTATGTATCCCAGTCACAGATAAAACTATTTGGACTTAAGACCGGTGATACTATTAAGGGAAGTATCAGACCCCCGAAAGAAGGTGAAAAGTATTTTCCCCTGATAAAGGTTGAAGAGATAAACGGCAGAAGTCCTGACTTTATAAGAGACCGCGTTCCGTTCGACTTCCTCACCCCCCTCTTTCCTAATGAGAAATTCACTCTGTGCCAGCCGGGAGAAGGTTCTCTCTCGGTAAGGGTTATTGATATGTTCTGCCCTATAGGAAAAGGACAGCGAGGCCTTATTGTGGCTCAGCCCAAGACAGGAAAAACGATCCTCCTTCAGGAAGTTGCCAATGCCATTGCAAAGCATCATCCCGAAGTTTATCTGATGATCCTCCTTATTGATGAAAGACCTGAGGAGGTTACAGATATGGCCAGAAACGTTAAGGCTGAAGTTATAGCTTCAACATTTGACGAGCCGGCTGAGAGACACTGCAGGGTTGCAAATATTGTTCTTGAGAAGGCAAAACGCCTTGTTGAATGCGGACATGATGTAGTAATTCTCCTTGATTCAATAACGAGGCTCGCCAGAGCCTTTAATACAACAGCACCTGCTTCAGGCAAAGTACTGTCGGGAGGCGTCGACTCAAATGCCCTTCACAAGCCCAAGAGATTTTTTGGGGCAGCAAGGAACATTGAGAACGGAGGCTCCCTTACCATAATCGCCACAGCTCTGACCGATACCGGCTCAAAGATGGATGATGTCATCTTTGAGGAATTCAAGGGCACGGGCAACATGGAACTTCAGCTCGACAGAAAGCTGTCTAACAGGAGAATATTCCCGTCTATAGACATTCCTGCTTCAAGCACCCGCCGGGAGGACCTTCTTCTCAACAAGAACATTCTTCATAAGACATGGGTACTCAGGAACTTCCTTACAGATATGAACTCAGTTGAAGCCATGGAATTCCTTCGCGACAGACTGATGCAAACCAAATCAAATGAAGAGTTTCTTATTTCCATGAATGGAGGATAAGTATCTGATTTTTTTTGTAAATTTGCACTTTCTTTTGGGAAAATACTTATTAATCAATCATATATATTTTTTTTACAATGGGAACAAAGAAATTTATAACATGCGATGGCAATCAGGCTGCCTCGCACATTGCATATATGTTTAGCGAGGTTGCTTGCATATATCCTATTACACCATCCTCAACAATGGCGGAGTATGTAGATGAGTGGTCGGCAAACGGTTTGAAGAATATCTTCGGGGAACAGGTTAAGGTTGTTGAGATGCAATCGGAAGCCGGAGCAGCAGGAGCCGTTCATGGAACACTTCAGACCGGAGCACTTTGTACTACCTTTACTGCATCACAGGGATTGCTTCTCATGATCCCTAACATGTACAAGATAGCTGCCGAACTTCTTCCGGGGGTTTTTCATGTGAGTGCCCGTACCATAGCTGCTCATGCACTATCAATCTTTGGAGATCACAGCGATATCTATTCAACAAGGCAGACAGGTTTTGCACTTCTGGCAAGCGGAAGCGTTCAGGAGATTATGGACCTTGCCGGTGTAGCACACCTTACAGCCATCAAATCAAGAATTCCTTTCCTTCATTTCTTTGATGGCTTCCGTTCATCACATGAGGTTCAGAAGATAGAAGCCCTTCAGATGGAAGATCTGAAAAAGCTTATTGACACAGAAGCTCTCGACAGATTCAGAAAGAGTGCCATGAACCCTGAACATCCTGTTACCAGGGGAACTGCCCAGAATCCTGATATCTTCTTTCAGGCAAAAGAAGCCATCAACCGGTTCTACGAGCCTATTCCTGACATGGTTAATGATTACATGGCCGAGATTTCTAAGCTCACAGGAAGGGAATACAAACCTTTCTGCTACTATGGAGCTCCTGATGCCGAGAACATCATTGTAGCTATGGGTTCAGTTACAGAAACCACAAAAGAAGTTATTGATTATCTTATAGAAAAAGGTGAGAAAGTAGGACTTCTGACGGTTCATCTTTACAGACCTTTCTCTGCAAAATATTTCTTCAATGTATTTCCTAAGTCGGTTAAAAAGATAACTGTTATTGAAAGGACAAAAGAACCGGGTGCTCCCGGAGAACCTCTTTATCTTGATATAAAGGATCTTTTCTACGACAAGGCCGACAAGCCTGTTGTAGTTGGTGGCCGTTACGGACTCAGCTCAAAGGATACCACACCTTCCCAGATACTCTCAGTATTTGAGAACATGAAACTCAGCGAGCCTAAAAATCAGTTTACGGTCGGTATAGTTGATGACGTAACATTTACATCACTTCCTGTGCTTCCCGAGATCAATGTTGCTGTACCGGGTACTTTCTCGGCAAAATTCTACGGTCTTGGTTCAGATGGCACTGTTGGTGCAAACAAAAATTCTATTAAGATAATTGGCGACACCACCGAGAAATACTGCCAGGCTTATTTTGCATATGACTCCAAGAAATCGGGTGGTATAACGACTTCTCACCTTCGTTTCGGCGACAAACCCATACGTTCCCCCTATCTGGTAAACACCCCCGACTTTGTTGCATGTCATGTCCCCTCCTATCTTGAGAAATACGACATGCTTAAGGGTCTCAAGAAAAACGGCACCTTCCTGCTTAACTCAATATGGGATGCTGAGGAGACAAAAAATCGTCTGCCCGACCATATGAAGAAATACATGGCTGAGAACAGCATTAATTTCTATATAATCAATGCAACCAGAATAGCTGACGAGATTGGTCTTGGCACACGTACCAACACTATCATGCAGGCTGCCTTCTTTAAGGTTGCTGATGTTATCCCCTATGCAAAAGCCGAAGAGGAGATGAAAAAAGCCATCTACAAAAGCTACGGCAAAAAGGGCGAGAATATTGTAAAGATGAACTATTCAGCCGTTGACATGGGAAGTGATGTAACCAAAGTAGAGATTCCTGCCGAATGGGCTAAGATTGAAGTTACAAATCAGGCTGATACACGTGAGATTCCTGAGTTTGTAAAGAACATCATGGAGCCCATGAATGCCATGAAGGGAGATGATCTTCCTGTAAGTGCTTTTGTGGGAAGAGAAGATGGTACCTTCCCTTCAGGAACTGCTGCCTATGAAAAACGCGGTATTGCGGTTACGGTTCCCGAATGGCAACCCAATGAGTGTATCCAGTGTAACCAGTGCTCATATGTATGTCCTCATGCAGCCATCAGGCCTTTCCTTATGACTGAGGAAGAGCTGGCAAACGCCCCTGAAGGCACCAAATCAATCCAGGGTATCCCCGGAGCGCTCAAAGCATATAAATTCAAAATACAGGTTAGTGTGCTCGACTGTACCGGTTGCGGCAACTGTGCTGACGTATGTCCGTCAAAAAACAAGGCTCTCATCATGAAGCCTCTTGAGACGCAGCTTGAAGAGGTTGAACGCTGGACCTATATGCATGAGAAAGTCGGGTATAAGGATACTGTTGTTGATAAGTTCGTAAATGTTAAGAACAGCCAGTTCTCACAGCCCCTGTTTGAGTTCTCCGGAGCATGTGCAGGCTGTGGTGAGACTCCTTATATAAAGGCTATAACACAGCTGTTTGGCGACAGGATGATTGCTTCGAATGCTACAGGTTGTTCTTCGATATACAGCGGATCTGCCCCCTCGACCCCGTATACCCACAACAGTAAGGGTCACGGGCCGGTATGGGCAAACTCGCTCTTTGAGGATAATGCCGAATTCGGATTCGGTCTTTCTATTGGCGCCAATAAGTTAAGGGACAGGATTGTCCGCCTGATGAATGAATCACTTGGGAACGGTATTAACCCGGAGACCAAAGCCGCCTTTGAGGAATGGCTAAGGGAAAAAGACAATGCCGAGCCTTCAAGGCTTGCTTCTGCAAAAGTTATTGAGGCATGTGAAAAAGACGGAACCGCAGTTGCAAAAGAGATTCTCGACCTCAAACAGTATCTTGTTAAGAAATCTCACTGGGTTATTGGTGGTGACGGCTGGGCTTATGATATCGGTTACGGAGGTCTTGACCATGTTCTTGCATCGGGTGAAGACATAAACATCCTTGTTCTCGACACCGAGGTTTACTCCAATACAGGAGGACAGGCTTCCAAGTCAACACCTGCCGGTGCTGTAGCCAAGTTTGCTGCTTCAGGCAAGAAGATAAGGAAGAAGGATCTTGGCCAGATGGCTATGACCTATGGTTATGTATATGTTGCCCAGGTTGCGATGGGGGCCAGCAATGCTCAGTACATCAAAGCCATCAAGGAAGCTGAAGCTTATCCCGGACCCTCACTTATCATTGCTTATTCTCCATGTATCAACCATGGTCTGAGAGAAGGAATGGGAAAAACCCAGGCTCAGGAGAAATTTGCAGTTGAAGCCGGTTACTGGCACATGTTCAGGTATAATCCTCTTCTTGAGACAGAAGGCAAGAACCCTTTCACACTCGACTCTAAAGAGCCTGACTGGAGCAAGTTCCAGGATTTCCTCAAGTCGGAAGTAAGGTATACCTCTCTTATCAAGTCATTCCCTGGTGAAGCTGAGATACTCTTCAAGGCAGCTGAGGAAAATGCAAAATGGAGGTATAAATCATATCAGAGGCTCGCAGC
>JAVEZD010000002.1:0-19548 GCA_034003165.1 Bacteroidales bacterium
AGGGGTCCCGAAGCCATTATGGAGGCATCTGTGAACCTCGAGTTTTACGATATTGAAACAGGTACCGAGGTCCAGCTGAAAGGCATACACACCCTGTCCCCGGTAACTGTTAAGGAAAGTCCTGAAGTCCTTGTTGAAGAAGTATACCGCAGGGTGTCTGAGCAGCTTGGTTCAGGCAGGTTTCCCGTCACGGTGGGAGGTAACCATACTGTTAGTATAGGAGCCGCAAGGGCTGTCGCCGCGGCTTATGACAACCTTACAGTGCTTCAGCTCGATGCCCATTCCGATCTCCGTCCCTCATACGAAGGCTCGCCCTTCAACCATGCATGTGCCATGGCCCGTATAAGGGAGATGGCACAGGTGGTGCAGGTGGGTATCAGGAGCATGTCGGCAGAAGAAGTGCCGCTTATGGACAGGGACAGGATCTTCTTTGCCCATGAGCTGTATGACGACAGAAGTCTTTATGCCAGGGCTGCCTCGATGCTTTCAGAGAATGTATATATAACGATCGACATGGATGTGTTCGATCCTTCGCTTATCCCTTCTACAGGGACTCCGGAGCCGGGCGGACCATCATATCAGGAGCTTATGCGTTTTCTGCGCGACGTGGCGGCATCAAGGAAAGTTGTTGGCTTCGATCTGGTAGAGCTCTGTCCGTCGCAGACCAACAAAGCTCCCGACTTCATTGCAGCAAAGATTATTTATCAGCTGCTCAGCTATATCTTCGCATAGCAGGGACACTTAACGGGCTCTGACAAAGCCTTCTCCATCAATACTTAAGAAATAAGAACCAGGGGTTATTCCTCTGTCTTGGCTTTTTCCCATATCTCATTCATCTCGTCGAGGCTGAGGTCGTGTAGAGACAGGCCTTTTGAAAGAGTCTCATTCTCGAGATAGTTGAAGCGCCTGATGAATTTGCGGTTTGTCTTTTCGAGGGCTGCCTCGGGGTCGATGCCGTAGAGGCGGGCTGCGTTGATAAGTGAGAAGAAGAGGTCGCCCAGTTCCGATTCGATATGTTCTGTATCACAGTTACCTATTTCTTCCCTTAGCTCGGTGAGTTCTTCCTGCACCTTGTCCCATACCTGTTCGGGTTCTTCCCAGTCGAAACCGGCTCCCCTTACCTTCTCCTGAATTCTGTTGGCCTTGACAATGGCAGGGAGTGATGAAGGCACTCCCGAGAGAACGGGTTTGTATTTTTTTGTCTCCCTCATCTTGAGCTGTTCCCAGTTCTCCTCCACCTCGGAGGCTCCGGATACTTTCACATCGCCGAAGACATGGGGATGGCGGTAAACAAGCTTTCCGGTTATTCCCTCAAGCACATCGGCCATACCGAAATGGCCCTCTTCAGAGGCTATCTTAGCATAGAAAGCAATATGGAGCATCAGGTCGCCAAGCTCTTTTTTTATGCCGTCGTGGTCGCCCGAGATAATGGCATCGGCCAGCTCATAGGTCTCTTCAATGGTAAGTTTCCTGAGACTCTCGTTTGTCTGTTTCCTGTCCCAGGGACATTTTTCTCTCAGCTCATCAAGTATCCCGAGGAGTCTTACAAACTCCCCGGCACTTTTCTCTTTATCGTTCATCATAAAAAAAATTAAAAAAGCCTGTCGGCAGAAGTCTCGTTTGCCAGTCTTTCTATCCTCACCACTGAGCCTGTTGCGAGACTGAGTAATTCAGAGATGTCGGCACCGTTGATGGCAATCTCGAGCAGGTCGAGAGAGTTGAACCGTGCCAGCAGCTCACCCACGGAGACGTCGTGGTAGTGGTTTGAGATACTGTTAGTATAGTTTTTGTTGCTTTGTATAAGTATTCTGAATTCACTGTCGCCAACGACTCTTGAGAAGACCTCCCTGGTAATATTTGAAAAGACGTTCCCGTATGAATCCACGAAGATTATGCTTCCTATTATCACATCCCTGTCGATGGTTGCCCTGAGTGGCATCCTTTCATTGATGCCCTTTGCCGGTTCGCCCAGGTCGCTCATCTCAGCTCCGGAAGCTATGCCTGCTGCAGCCCTGGCAAAGACTTCAAGCTCATCTGTCGTGCCGTTTTTTCTTATCCTCACAGCTTCGTCGGGGGGACCGTTAAGGATGAGGTTGAAGATGCCGTTGTCGGTGCCTATGAAATAGTGTCCGCGGGCTTTGACAACAAGATAGTCCTCATCCTTGCGGGCTTCGGAGTGGACACATATGATATGTACCGATCCCCCGGGATAGTTACCGAAGGTGTTCCTTACAACGAAGGAGGCGTGAAGGATATCAAAAGGAGTGATGCCGGAGGCGTTGTCGATGATGAGAGCTCCGGGACACATACTGCAGAGCTTTCCCCTGATGATACCCTGGTAGATATCGTCGGGCCTCCATTCTGTAGTTAGTGTGATGACCGTCATAGTTAAAAAACTTACGACAAAGATAATCTTCTATGGAAAATTAAACTTACTTTGCAGAGAGTCAGGCAACTTTTTTTGTAAAACATTAAACATTAGAGCCGCAGAACAAAAGGCGGAGACAGGACACATAACTTTTTTATTATTTAATGACCGAGATAGTAATATTCCTTGAGGATATCGATCCTGTTGTTTTCTTCGGAACAAAAAACTCCCTCCTTGAAAAGATCCGGAACCTCTATCCGAAAATCAGCATTAATGCACGTGGTAATGAGATAAAATGCCGGGGAGAGGAGGCAGAGATAACTCTTTTTGCTGCCAGGTTCAACGAGCTTATAGAATACTACAATAAGTATCACAGGATCGATGAGGAAGATATTGAGAAATACTTCCTTGATGAGGCACATATGAAGAGTGCAGCGGAAGGGAGTTTTGAGGACGTGATAGTTTTTGGCACAAGCGGCAAACCTGTGAGGGCCCGTACCGTCAACCAGACCATGCTTGTCAGTGATACTGTTATAAATGACCTTATCATAGCAGAGGGTCCGGCCGGGACGGGCAAGACCTATACCTCAATAGCCCTGGCCGTTAAGGCTCTCAAGGAGCGGGCCGTGAAGAAGATAATCCTTACACGCCCGGCTGTTGAAGCCGGTGAGAGACTCGGATTCCTGCCCGGTGATATGAAGGAGAAGCTCGATCCCTATCTGCAGCCGCTTTATGACGCCCTTCATGATATGCTGCCGTTCAAAAAGCTCGAGACCCTGCTTGATGACGGGACTATTCAGATTGCTCCTCTTGCTTTTATGAGAGGAAGGACACTGGAGAACGCTTTCGTGATACTTGATGAGGCCCAGAATGCCACAATAAGCCAGATAAAGATGTTTCTTACAAGGATGGGTGTTAATTCGAAGTTCATCATGACCGGTGATACGACGCAGATAGACCTTCAGAGAAAGAATGAGTCGGGTCTGCTTCAGGCCATGAGGATTCTTGAAGGCATAGAGGGTATCTCCATAATCAGGTTCGATGAAAGGGATATTGTCAGGCATAAGCTTGTAAAGAGGATTGTGAGGGCCTATGAACAGGAAGAGAAGAAGCCTGGTGAAGACAAGGAGCAAAATAGCGATAATAAAAAATAATATTCTATGGCAAAGACAATTGTGACTTCTGACTTCAGATTCCCGCGACAGAAAAATGTCTACAGGGGAAAGGTAAGAGATGTCTATTACATCGACGACAAATACCTGCTGATGGTCGTTACAGACCGTATCTCAGCCTTCGACGTGGTCCTTCCCGAAGGGATTCCCTACAAAGGTCAGGTGCTTAACCAGATTGCCGCAAGGTTCCTCGATGCCACAAGTGACATTGTGCCAAACTGGAAGATCGCCACGCCTGATCCGACTGTTACCATAGGTCATATATGCGAGCCCTATCCGGTGGAGATGATAGTAAGGGCCTACCTTACAGGAAGCTCGTGGCGGACATATAAGTCGGGTGCCAGGGAAATATGCGGGGTCAGTCTGCCCGACGGCATGAGGGAGCACCAGCGTTTCGACCAGCCGATAATCACCCCTACCACAAAGGCTGAACAGGGAAGGCACGATGAGGATATCTCAAGGGAGGAGATTATAAGGAAAGGGCTGATACCTGAAGATGAGTATGCCCTTATTGAGAAATATACCATGGAGGTCTTTAAAAGGGGCTCAGAGATAGCTGCCGGGCAAGGACTGATACTGGTTGATACAAAATATGAATTTGGTAAGAGGGATGGAAAGATCTGCCTTATTGACGAGATAAACACTCCCGATTCATCGAGGTATTTCTATGCTGATGGCTATCAGGAGAGGTTTGACAGGGGAGAGCCCCAGAGACAGCTCTCCAAGGAGTTCGTCAGGGAATGGCTTATGGCCAATGGATTCCAGGGTCAGGAAGGACAGAGGGTTCCAGAGATGACAGCTCCTATAGTGGAGGAGATATCGGACAGGTATATAGAGCTCTATGAGAAGATTACAGGAGAGAGCTTTGTGAGGGAAGATATAAACGATGTGCATTCAAGGATAGAAAGCAACTGTCTGGATTTTCTCAGGACACTCTGAACGGATCAGGGCCCGGTTTTTGTTATGCTTCCGTTATACAGTTTTAAGGCGGTTTGGGTTTGCAAATAGTTTTTTACCTTTGCTGTCAAATAAATAAATCTCTTAGATGAACAGAAAAGATTTATCAGGGATGCTGATCCTGTTTTCCCTGCTTTTACTTTTTCCGTATGAGGCGGTATCCCAGGTGGTTGTTGAAAGGTCGAAGGAGAAGGTTGTGGTCTCAGGAGTAAGCTATTACATACATCTTGTCAGAAAAGGAGAAACCAACTATTCGATATCAAGGGCTTACAATGTTACTGAAGCGGAGCTTATTAAAGAGAATCCGTCAGTTGTCAGCGGACCTAAGGAAGGCCAGACACTACGTATCCCTGTAAGACCTCCTGCTGCCCCTGCAGCTGGTCCCGCCGGTAAGGCTACCCCTGCCGTCCGCGACGAGAGCCGCTTCCTTTATCACAAGACCCTGCCGGGTGAGACTATCTATTCGGTATCGAGGAAATATGGTGTTACAAGTATGGATATACTATCGGCAAACCCCGGAATAGAAGTAAGCAAACTGCCGGTAGGTTCTGAACTTGCCATCCCGAAAAAAGAGCAGGAGAAAGCTGTTCAGGCTCCGGTGCAGCAGACTCCGGAAAAGAAAGAGATAGTAACAGAACAGGTTGCAGGTTATAAGCCAGGCCAGAAGGATGATGCATATTACCACAGGGTTGCAAATGGAGAGACACTATCTTCCATAGCTTCGAGGTTCGGGGTTAAACTGAGGGATCTCAGAAGGGAGAATAATAATATCAGGTTTCCCCAGGTTGGTGAGTACATACGGATTCCGGGCATGAAGCGACCTCTTTCAGCTATTGAGCTGCAGTCTCCGGATGATACCCTGGAAGCAGGCATGCCCGACAGTACCATGGTTCCGGATATGCCAACGGGTCATACTCCTGTGGACGGGCTGGAGGGGACTGTCAATGTTGCCGTGCTGCTGCCCTTTTATCTTCCTGAAAATGCCCGGGCCTTTCGGGAAGACACAAGTCAGACATCAGGAAGATCGGGCCAGTCGTCCCGCGATAGCTGGATCTATCCGCGGAGCCTGGGTTTCGTGGAGATGTATCAGGGCATCCTGCTTGCAGCCGATACCCTCAGAGCACTGGGACTAAACATAAATATCCGGACTTACGATATAAAGGAAGACACACTTACCGTGTCGCGTCTTATCAGGTCGGGCCAGCTCGATGATGCTGACCTTATTATTGGTCCTGCCCATTCCTCAAATCTCAGCCGTGTAGCCTCATGGGCCGGAGGCAGGGATATACCGGTGGTGTCTCCTGTTCCCCTTATGAGCAATTCCGTCCTTGAAGGCAAGCCCCTTCTGTATGTGGCGCGACCCACCCTCGAAGTTGCCAGGGAACATATCATTGCTGAGATGAAACAGTATGCCGATCATAATATTATTCTGCTTACCGACACCCTTGGAACAGCTTTACCATGGCTGAAAGGCTTCAGGGAACTTGCAGATCATGATCCGGCAGACACTATACTGTTTAGCGAACCGGGGTTCAGACACCTGATTTATTACAGCCGCTCTGACCTGCGACGCACACAGGGGAGCAGCCTTTCAGACCTTATTACTGACAAGACGGGCAACGTAGTTATTTTAGCCTCGGAAGATGCACCCATGCTTAGTGAAGCCCTGGCGGAGATCCATTCACTGTCAAGGAAATACGATATAGATGTCTTTGGATATCCCGTGCTCAGATCGCTGGAAAATATAGACCACCGCTACCTTTTTGAACTCAACCTGAAGGTCTTCTCGCCTTACTGGATTGACTACACTGAAGATGATGTAAGACACTTCACCTCATCATTCAGGGATAAGTTCCTTACAGAGCCTTCAGAGGAAAGTTATGCATGGACAGGTTATGACCTGACATACTATTTCATAAGCGGTATAGCCTTACACGGTAAGGAATTCCTTGAGTATCCCTTCATCCATAATCCGGACCTGCTTCACACATCTTTTGATTTAAGAAGAAGATGGCCGGATGGCGGTTTTGAAAACCAATATATGTACAGGGTGAGATATTCAGATGATTATGAGGTTAAACTTATTGAAAATAAGGCACTTGACCCAAGATTGCAGCATGAGATGAGTGACAGCCTCAGAAAAAACTGAAATTATTGTTAATAAAAATTAACAAAGGGGAATATTCCGTAAACTTTAATTGTCTAATGAACGTATGATCAGAGAATCGTACAGGCGAAGGGAAGAAGGGGACCTGGTCAGAGCATCAATTGACGGCGACAAAGCTGCTTTTGGTGAGATAGTGAGAAGGTACCAGGGAATGGTTGCCCGTACGGTCAAAGGCATGCTGGGAGATACGGTTTATTCGGAGGACATCGGACAGGAGGTTTTTGTAAAGCTTTACTATTCGTTGCCGGAGTTCAGGGGAGAGGCGAAATTATCGACGTATATCCAGAAGATAGCAGTGAACCTGACGTTAAACGAAATAAAAAGAAGAAAAAAGTTCTTTTCTATGTTTTCACAGACCGGTGATGACGAGATGCATGAGATTGACATTGCAGACCCGGATACCGGTGAAAGGGCAGAGGCTTCTGAAATTGTTAACAAGGCTCTTGCGGAGATGGATCCGCGTTTCAGGATAATTGTTACAATGAGGATGCTTCAGGGTTACTCGACAAAAGAGACGGCTGAGATACTCGATCTTCCTCTGGGGACGGTTCTCTCAAGGCTCTCGAGGGCCCAGGAACAGTTAAAGAGTATTTTGAAAAAATTGTAGAGTTATGAAAGCTTCAGATTTTAAGGATTTATTGATAAGGTCGCTCGATGAAAGCGCCGATCCGGCTGAGAGCTTCAGCAGGATAAGTGAAGCCGGAGTCTCTTATGATTTCAGTGAAGGCTTCAGCGATAAGGTGCTGGCTGAACTTGAAGTCGGGAGATCTGCAGTGGTACGTGAGGTTGAGTTCGTCAGAAGCCTTAACTATATCTTTAAACGCGTGGCCCTCACAGGTGTGGCAGCCATCGTTCTTCTTCTTATATCAATCTTCCTTATGGAAGGTTCTCTTTCATTCAATTCATTCCTCGGCATGAGCGACGCCTATGATGAAAGCATTGTGTGCCTGCTCACCGGAATCTGATAAAATAAATGAAGGCACGTCCAATAATATTAATGACCGGCATACTTATAATAGGATTTATCCTTGGTATGCTTACTTCGGCCCAGCTCAGGCTTCATAAACTAAGGCCCGTCATGATGTATTTCTCTGAAGACCACTTCACTGAGGGTTTTTATAAGATTATACAGCCAGATGACCAGCAGAAGGCCCGTATAGAACAGGTATTGAAGAAATATGCCAGGCTCAATGGTGAACTTCAGGAAGACCTGAGGAAAGATATGGAGACAAACTGGAAAGAGTTTCGCAAGGAGCTTGATTCAAACCTGACAAAGGAGCAGCTGGCCAGGCTCAGGGAGTTTGATGAGCGCCGCGATGAGATGATAAGGGAATCGAGAAGGAGGTTCTCCAGTGACAGTACTGGCTTTGGCAACAGATCCCGCAATCCGGGAACGGGAAGAAGACCCGGACCGCCGCCGCCACCTCCCGATCCACGTAGCTTCTCCGGACCCGACTCTGCACGTTCAGCCGATACTGAATAACAGGTAATCAAGAAGGATTGGCATATCGTCTGCATCGGCCCCAAGCCGTACAAGCAGCGGCATGTCTTCATTGATGTCTGAAAGGAGATCATCAACAGTCAGCCTGCCAATAAGAATACTGTCCCTGTAGTACTCAACAGCTTCCTTCCTTTTGCCCATACACAGGGAGAGATGGCCCAGGTTTATGTAATCGTGCCCCGTCAGTTTGCCGGCCGAGAGCCTCTCATAGTAAAGTGAGGACTCCTCAAACCTGCCAAGAGCAAAGTAACAGTATGCTATGGGCCTAAGTATGTTAAGGTTTCCCGGATCGTTATATTCGACCCTGAAATAATATTTAAGAGCTTCTTCATACTTCCCGAGATCGAGGTAGCTGTGGGCAATCATCACCGAGGTATGAAGGTTGTCAGGCTCAAGATCGAGAGCCTGAAGGTAGCAGTCGAGGGCCTCCTCGTACCTGCCAAGTTTACGGTTGCAGAGTCCTGTCTTCCTGATGGTCCATGCCTTTCTGACAATAAGATCAGACATCTTGTAATACCTGAGTGCCTCTTCGTAGTTGCCCGACTGCTGGTGGCAGTATGCTATCTTTTCATAAAGCTGGGGGTCGTCGGGTTTGTTCTCAACAAGGCGGGTATAGAGGAGGAGGGCATCATCAAAGAAATCCCTGCTGAAGAAATACTCAGCCAGTCCGGCCTCCGATTCCGCTGCGTTGCATGTCATCCTGAAGAACTCTGAGTTATAGATGTCGAGTTTTCCCATGAAGAGATCTTCAAATTCCTTTCTGTAGGGTGATAGCTTGAAAAACCTGTATATATCCTGAAGGTACTGTGTTACGTTGGTCCTGAAGTTTCTGTACGGATCGGTCATCTGTTCATCATCCCCCAGCTGGCGCAGACCCTCGAGCTCGGTTCTGAATACCTTAAGCATCATACTCTTCTGGGCAGAAGGCAGATATTTGAGGTTGAGAAGGAGGGAATACTTGTCTGAGTTGCATATAAAGGGTGTCTTAAACAATGCTTCAGCCAGCTCGTTGGTCCCGGGTCCTAGGATCTCGTCCCTGAAGATCTCATTAACAGTGTCATGGTCGGGATAGAAGGGCATGAACCAGTTATGGAAGTCCCTGAAGAAGTCGAAGTGTTTAAGGTTGGCAAAGGCCGACATATATACGTCGGCTCCTTCCATCTGAAGCTTTGTCAGTTCTTCCATGGTTTTGAAGATCTCTTCAGAGTCGCTGAACATCTCCGACCAGTCGGGGTTCTTTTCCTCACTGCCCTGTCCGGGCAGTATGTCGTCGAGGTTAAGTTTTTCCTCGATCCTGGGTCTCAGCTTAGCTACCTGTGGCAGTATCTCGTCCTGAAGCTTACGGCTCAGCTTCTCAGTCTCCCTCGAACGTATGGTCTGCAGAACAATGATCCTGCATCTCTCCCTGAAGCCCGGATCATCAGCAAGTCTTTTAACGGCATCCGTGATCTCGGGGTATAGCATAACCCTTCCGTTGTAGTAATGAAGGTTGAGAATGAGTCCCGACAACGCCCTCTCCATAACCTGCTCCCTGCCGCCCCTGTAGATGTCAATAAGCCTCATAAGCTTCTCAGTCTGAAAGGTTCTGAATGAGCTCAGGGTTATTGCCGAGACGAAGATGCTCATCTCATGCCATCTGAACTTCCCGGAGTTGAATACAATGTCAGTCAGGCTCTTTTCTGCTTCACCATAATAGTCAGTAAGCCAGAGATGATTGAAGATGCTTTTTATAAGATGCTTGTGTTTCGTGGAAAGAGCCGATTCAGGGTCGGGGTTTATCTCATTGCTCAGACGGAGCCATTCATCAAGTTCTGATTTGAACATAAGGTCATCAACAGTCTCTATAATGGTCCTGCCCGTCAGCTTCTGTTCCTTCTCTGTCTGCTGCTTGATCCAGTAGGTGTTCCATCCCGAATAACGTGACAATATGTCCTGCCTTACCCTGTCAGCAAGTCCCAGTATCGATTGTATAAGCCTGAGATAAACCCTGTCCCTTTCAGGATCATCAATACCTTCAATAGTGTACGACAACATGTTCCTGTAAGTCATAACTATATTCTCATACTCGTCCCTGAGATCCCCCGACGAGGCGAGAGACATCATATCTTTAAGTATATCAAGACTTTGCTTGATCTTTCTTTCAGATACAAGTCTGCAAATCTTTTTGTGCTGCTGAAGCGTTTTAAGTGTTTCCATAGTATTACGTTCCCGGAGAATATTAACAGTCAGAAAGATGTCCGGGACAATTAATTATATCACAGCAAGAATCGGGCCGCCTGACGGTGGTGACAATTATGCAATGTCCGTGTATCTTCCGGGCCTTTATTGTTTTCAGAAAGAGAAGCCTATACTCACATAGCCCTTGATCCTGTTGAAGTTCTGCTGGTATGAAGAAATGCCGTACATGACTCCTGCCTTTATGGGACCGATGACGCTCATATAACCGGCTCCGGCGCTTGCTCCGGCCATCAGGCCAAGGAGATTGTTATGATCGGGCATGTTGGCTGCAGCTACTTTCCCATCCATAATGATGTGGAGATTGGATCCAATTCTCAGGTCAATACCTGTTCCCAGTCCCGCCATATCGGTGACCGAGATCTGGTTGGGATGGAAGCCTGGAATGGGTATTGATCTTTCCGAGATGGGGTCGATACCTCCGGCGAAGTAGAAGTTACGCATACTTTCCTTGTTTCCGGAAAGAGATGTGATCAGCAGATCGGCTTCAAGCGAAAGGGTCACTTTGCTGCCTATGGGAAAGTACTGTTTCAGTCTTGTTATAAGCGACAGGGATGTGCCGAAAGTGAATTCCCCCGGATCCTTTCCTGTGAACACCATCCTGGCACTGTCGGTCCTGACAATTGCCGACTGCAATCTTCCTGCTGAAGCGGTAAGTGAAAAGAGGGTTCCCCTGCCGGGAAAATGCTTTGTGTCGATGCTGTTTGCCTGGTAGTTGAATGCATAAACCAGTGAGTTGAAGGATATCCTCTGAAGGTCGCGCAGCTTTGCTATCTCAGGTATAAAGTTTCTGTTGTCGTATGAAAACGACAGGTTCATGAGATGGTTAAGGCCGATATACCTGCTGAAGTTCAGAGACGAGGTGGTGATAAGGTTTTGAATGTTGCCAGCATCATCGAGTACCTCCATATAGGGAATCATGGTTTTATCAGTTCTGACAGCCAGAGAGATGCCCAGGTTCTGTTTCCTGTTGAGGAACTGCATCCACGAAGCTTTAAGTCTGTAGTATTCACTTATATAGGAATCAATGTTTATCATTGAACCCTTTACGAGAAGGTTTTTTGATATTAGTCTGAGAATGATTCCCGACTCGAGGGTATTATCATAGTGTAGTGCCCCGTAAAGTGTTGTTTTGGGTCTCTCGGTGCAGTTTATGCTGAGTATAAGTGAGTCGCCTGAGGGTTTAATGCTATATCCCACCTTCTCGAAAAAAGCTTTTCCGTAAAGCAGTTCTATCTTCTCCTTAAGGGTCTCCTTATTTACGTATTCCCCGGGTCCGAAGTCGAGAACACCAAGTATCTCCTGGTCGGAGATGTTGCTGTTTCCGTTAATCTCAATATGGTCGAAGGAGTAGTATAGTTTATTAAGGATGGCAGGGGGTTCACTGCGTTCACCAAGCAGCGCCAGGGAGTCGGCAAGTCTTCTGAAGCGTTCCCTGAAGGGTTCTGCCGCCCTGTAGCCTCTTGCCACCAGCGTGTCTACATTAGAGAAGTTGGTAATGGAAAGATCCTTTACGTAAGGTTCAATAAGTATGTCGACCAGCTTCTTCTGTTGTTCGTAGTCGTCGTAGCTTCTGAGGAAGCTCAGCTGCTTTACAATCTCGGGTACAGTCTCGAGTTGTTCTTCAGTGAGTATCTTGAAACCTGTATATGAGCCCACTATTATATCGGCTCCCAGTTCGAAGGCTTCGCTCACTGCAAGGTTTCTGACTGCGCCTCCATCGACAAGCAGGGCAGTGTCAATTTTGACAGGGGTGAATACGGACGGTATGGCGATGCTGGCCCTTATGGCATCGGGGAGGTATCCTTTTTTAAGGACAACGGGTTTTCCTGTAAGTATGTCGGTGCCCACGCAGAGGAAGGGCAGGGGCAGCCTGGTGAAGTCGTCGATGTCGGCAGCAGGCCAGAGATAATAGCTAAGCATGCTCTCAACCTGCTGCCCTTTTATTAGTCCGGCAGGCAGTTTCAGCTTCTTAAAGACCACAGGCAGTGATAAAAGACTGTTGTCTGTATGTTCCTTTTCAACAAACACCACCATGTTCTCTGGTATCTTGTCGGAGAGGTTGGTGTTCCAGTCGGTAGCCTTGAGGATGCTGTATATGCTGTCGGTGCTGTAACCCAGTGAGTACATGCTGCCAATGATACTCCCCATGCTTACGCCGGTTATGCAGTCGGGCCGGAGTCCCTCTTCCTCCATCACCATCATTACTCCCAGATGGGCAATGCCGTGGGCCGCACCACCGCTGAGCGCAAGGCCAACCGATGGTCTTTTGCCGGGAGCCTGGCCCTGTGCCGCGGGCGCTCCTGATAACAGGCATAAGACAAGTGCTGCCTGAAGAAAAAATACGCATGCTGCATGCGACATCAGGGTAGTTTTTACTGAGGGTGCGGACATAAGAGTTTCCGGGACTTAAGAAAACAGAAGCAAGATACTAAAATTGAGTATTTTTACCAAGTGAAAAATTCAGAGAGACAGATATCAGGGTGGCTGCCTGTGACCAGGAAGGAGATGGATGCCCTGGGCTGGGATCAGCCCGACGTCATCATCTTCAGCGGCGACGCATATGTTGATCATCCTTCCTTTGGCACTGCTGTGATAGCCAGGGTCATTGAGGATGAGGGATTCAGGGTTGCCATAGTACCGCAGCCCAACTGGAAGGATGACCTTCGCGACTTCAGGAAGATGGGTACACCAAGGCTCTTCTTTGCCGTTACGGCGGGAAATATGGATTCGATGGTTAACCATTATACCGCTGCACGAAGGCTTAGGTCCGATGATGCCTATACGCCGGGAGGAAAGGCGGGGTTCAGACCCGATTACCCCACAGTAGTTTACAGCTCCATCCTTAAGAAGCTCTTCCCAGAGATACCTGTTGTTGCAGGAGGCATAGAGGCTTCGATGCGCCGGCTTACGCATTATGACTACTGGAAAGACAGTGTTGAACCCTCGGTGCTTCTCAGCAGCGGGGCCGATATGATAATATATGGCATGGGAGAGCAGCCCGTTCGTGAGCTTCTCAGGCTCGTTGACAGGGGAGTGCCCTTCGGTTCACTGCTAACCATTCCCCAGACTGTTGTGAGCTGCCCCAGGGATGAAGAGCTGCCGGCACAGTCGCGGTTCAGGGACATACGGCTGCATTCCTTTGAAGAATGCCGCTCAGACAAAAAACTCTTTGCAGAGAACTTCGTTATCTTCGAGCGTGAGTCGAACAGGATAGAGGCCGCACGTCTGATTGAACCCTCGGGCGACAGGATGGTTGTCGTCAATCCCCCTTTCTCTCCTGCTGATGAGAAGGAGGCTGACCGTATCTGGGACCTGCCCTTCAGCTATCTTCCCCATCCGAAATATTCAGGTAAGGGAGACATCCCGGCCTATGAGATGATTAAGTTCTCGGTAAACATACACCGTGGCTGTTTCGGGGGCTGCAGTTTCTGTGCCATAGCTGCCCACCAGGGTAAGCATATAATAAGGAGGTCGGAAGAATCAGTTCTGAAGGAGGTGGCCAGGATAAAGGATCTTCCGGGCTTCAGCGGCTATATCTCCGACCTGGGAGGGCCTTCGGCCAATATGTACGGGATGAAGGGTGTTGATATGAAGCTGTGTCTTAAGTGTTCACGCCCCTCGTGTATATGGCCGTCGGTCTGCAGAAACCTTGATACCGATCACAGCGCCCTTACCAGGCTTTATAAAAAAGTCAACTCCTCGGAGGGCATCAAAAAAGCTTTTGTAGGCAGCGGGGTCAGGTATGACCTGCTCTTTCCCGGCTTTAACCCAAAGGCCGGCAGGGATGAAGCTGAATATCTTGAGGAACTGCTCACAGGACATACATCGGGTCGCCTTAAGGTAGCCCCTGAGCACAGCGAGCCGAAGGTGCTGCATCTCATGAGGAAGAGTCCCTTTGCTCTCTTCAGAACACTGAAGACACATTTCGACGGTATTATGAAGAGGCACGGACTAAAATACGGTATTGTGCCATATTTCATAAGCTCACATCCCGGATGTACAAACGATGACATGAGGCAGCTGGCTGACGGGATACGTGACCTGGGAATAAAGCCCGAGCAGGTCCAGGATTTCACCCCGACGCCCATGACACTTTCAACACTTATGTACTATACAGGTTTCGACCCGTATACAGGAAAAAGCGTGTTTGTTGCCAGGGGCAGGGAGGAGAAGAGAGGTCAGAAGGAAATCTTATTCTGGTACAGGAAGAAGGAAACAGGTGGAAACAAGGAAAGCAGGGAAGGTGTCGGAAATAAGGATAAAAAGGAAGCAGGGAGAAAAAGAGAAACAAGGGGAAATAAAGAGATACGCGGAGAAAGGGAAGCAGGTAGAAGCAGGGAAGCAGGTAGAAGCAGGGAACCAGGTAGAAATAAGGGGAATAAGGAAACTGGCGGGAATAGGGTAATAAGTAAAAACAAGGGAGATAAGGCAATAAGCAGAAAGAAGGAAATAAAGGGAAACAGGGAAAAAGAGGGAAGAAGTGAACCAGAGAGGAACAGGAAGGTAAAGGGCAGGAGGGGAAGGATATAAAACAGGGAAGCCGGTTCCAAAAGAAACCGGCTTCCCATTACCTAACAAATCAACTTAAATATACTATTCGTATTCTTTAAGGATATTTTTAACATCGTCAGGTGCTACCCTGCCGTATGTTTTGTCGCCAACCAGAACCACAGGGGCCAGTCCGCATGCACCCACGCACCGGAGGCTCGAAAGCGAGAATTTGCCGTCGGGGCTTGTCTGACCGACCTGGAGGTTTAGTTCTTTTTTGAACTCGTCGAGGACCTTCTCAGCTCCTCTTACATAACAGGCTGTTCCCATGCAAATGCTTATAGGGTGTCTGCCTTTTGGTGTCATGGTAAAGAAAGAATAGAAGGTAACCACTCCGTAAATCTTTGCTACCGGAATACCAAGTTCGGAAGATATTACTTCCTGCACTTCAGCAGGAAGATAACCGAAGTGTTGCTGGCATCCGTGCAGTACGTTGATCAGTTCCTGGGGATCTTTATTGAAGGAAGCGCAAATCTCTTGGATCTTTGTTACATCCTCCTGTCTCAATTCTATTTTGATACTTGACATAGTCCTGAATTTTATTAATGACCTGACGGTACATTGTTAATGTTTAACAACTATTTTTTTCTTCTTGTCAAAATATTTTGTATGAAGAAGATGGTGAGCTATTTCGCTGTTCGGTTTGCCGAGGAACTCTTCATAAAGCTTTAATATGAACGGGTTTTCGTGCGATTTCCTGATGGGCTTGTTTGCATCTTCCCTGTATATGGCTGTAGCTCTTGCCTTAAGGATAGAGGAGTCACCATGGTGGAATGGCTGTCCGCCTCCGCCGATACATCCGCCGGGACAGGCCATTACCTCGATGGCATGGAACTGTGATTTTCCCGATCTCACATCATTGAGGAGTTTACGGGCGTTGCCGAGGCCGCAGGCGATACCGATTCTGATCGGCAGGCCGTCGAAGTCTATTGTTGCCTCGCGGACACCTTCCAGTCCCCTGAGTTCGGTGAAGTCGAGCCTTTCAAGCTTCTTGCCTGTCTGGACCTCGTAGGCGGTTCTTACTGCTGCTTCGATGACACCACCTGTAGCACCGAAGATGACTGCGGCACCTGTTGATTCACCGAGGGGATCGTCAAAATTCTCTTCTTCGAGGTTGTTGAGGTCGATGTTAGCCTGTTTGATAAAGGCTGCCAGTTCCCTGGTCGATATAGAATAGTCAACGTCGGGATTACCATCGGTTGCGAATTCAGATCTCTGGCACTCGTACTTCTTGGCGAGGCAGGGCATTATTGATACTACAACAAGGTCTTTTCTGTTTACACCTATCTTGTCGGCAAAATATGATTTTGCTATAGCGCCGAACATCTGCTGGGGTGATTTTGCCGATGAGGGTATGTCTTTCAGGTCGGGGAAATATTCCTCGAAGAAGTTAACCCATCCGGGGCAGCATGAAGTAAGTATTGGCAGTTTGGCAGTGGTGTCGCCGTTAAGGTGTCTGTTGAGTCTGTCGAGAAGTTCAGTTCCTTCTTCCATTATTGTAAGGTCGGCAGCAAAGTCAGTGTCGAACACGTAGTCAAAGCCGAGTGATCTGAGTGCCGTGACCATTTTCCCGGTAACGAGGGTTCCCGGTTCCAGTCCGAAGAGTTCTCCGAGTGCTGCACGCACCGCGGGAGCGGTCTGGACGATAACGGTTTTTGTAGGATCGGCGAGGGCTCTGAGTACATCGGGAGTGTGATCGACCTCAGTAAGGGCCCCTGTCGGGCATACAGCAACACACTGGCCGCAGTAGGTACAGGTTGAATGCTCGAGGTTCTGTTCGAAGGCAGGTGCCACGGCAGCCATGAAGCCTCTGTTGACGGCTGAGAGTGCCCCTACAGTCTGGATGTCATTACACATGGTTTCGCACCTGCGGCACATGATACACTTGTCGAGGTCCCTGATAATAGATGGTGAAGTGTCTGTCTTGTAGGTCGACATCTCTGCATATTCTGCTCCGGGGATCTCCCTGATGCCAAGTTTATGAGCCATGCTCTGAAGTTCACAGTTCCCCGATTTTGCACATACAAGGCAGTCTTTCGGGTGGTCGGAAAGGATAAATTCCATAACTGTGCGGCGGGCGTTGAGGACTCTCGAGGTATGGGTTTTAACCACCATTCCCGGTTCGCAGTTTGTTGAACAGGTGGGAGCAAGGTTACGCCGGCCCTGAACCTCAGCAACACACATACGGCAGCCACCCGGCCTGTTCTCTATGTTAAGATCGTTGAGATCCATGTAGCATAATGCCGGAATTTCTATTCCAAGCTTTCTGGCCGCTTTGTATATTGTAGTACCTCTTGGTACTTCAACTTCTTTATTGTCAATAGTAAGCTTTATATTTTCCATTGCTTTTCGATTATCTGATAAATATTGCATCAAACTTGCACTTCTCTTTACATGCTCCGCATTTGATACAGATGTCAGGATTGATATGATGTATCTCTTTTCTTTCACCTGTTATTGCATTGACGGGGCAGACCCTTGCACATGCAGTACAACCCACGCAGTTGTCGGGGTTGATTACATACTCCATGAGGTTTTTGCATTCGCCGGCAGGACATTTCTTGTCTGTGACGTGAGCTACATACTCATCCATGAAGTTGTCGAGTGTCGACAGTACTGGGTTTGGTGATGTCTGGCCCAGTCCGCAGAGAGCTGTGTCTTTGATGACTATGCTCATGTTCCTGAGTCTTTCGATATCACTTTCCTTTGCTTTCCCGTCGCAGATCTGTCCGAGCAGTTCGTGAAGTCGTTTGTTGCCTATGCGGCACGGCGCACATTTTCCGCATGACTCGTCGACTGTGAAGTCGAGGAAATATTTTGCGACAGAAACCATGCAGTTGTCTTCATCCATTACTATCATTCCGCCTGAGCCCATCATTGAGCCGGCAGCAACGAGGTTATCGAAGTCGATGGGAGTGTCGAGATGCTTCTCGGTGAGGCAGCCTCCTGAGGGGCCTCCTGTCTGTACAGCTTTGAATTTCTTGCCGTTACGTATTCCGCCGCCGATCTCGAAGATAATCTCCCTCAGGGTGGTACCCATCGGGACTTCTATAAGGCCTACGTTGTTTATCTTGCCTGCGAGGGCAAATACCTTTGTGCCTTTTGATTTCTCTGTTCCTATCTTGTTGAACCAGTTTGCACCTTTAAGAATAATAACGGGGATAGCGGCATATGTCTCAACGTTGTTAACGTTTGAGGGTTTTCCTCTGAAGCCTGATTCGGCAGGAAAGGGAGGCTTGATGGTAGGTTCACCGCGGAGGCCTTCCATAGAATGGATAAGGGCTGTTTCCTCACCGCATACAAAAGCACCTGCTCCATATCTCAGGGAGATATCGAAGCTGAAGCCGGTTCCGAAGATGTTATCGCCGAGGAGGCCGGCTTCCCTGGCCTGATCAAGTGCAACCTGGAGTCTGTGAATGGCAAGGGGGTATTCGGCTCTTATATATATAAGGCCTTTTGATGCACCTATGCTATAACCGCATATGGCCATGGCTTCGAGGACTGAATGGGGGTCACCTTCGAGGACGGAACGGTCCATGAAAGCACCCGGGTCGCCCTCGTCGGCGTTGCAGATGACATATTTCTGGTCGGCTTTGTTTTTGCTGGCTATCTCCCATTTGAGGCCTGTGAGGAAGCCGGCGCCGCCGCGACCCCTCTGTCCCGAGTCCTTGATCTCTTTGATCACCTGTTCGGGGGTCATCTCGGAAAGGACTTTACCGAGAGCCATATAACCATCCCTGGCTATATACTCGTCGATGTTCTCAGGATTGATGAATCCGCAGTTACGGAGGACTATCCTTAGTTGTTTCTTGTAGAAGCCCATGTGTTTGGTATCGCCAACAACTTCTTTGGTTTTGGGATCCTGGTAGAGAAGCCTGGTAACCTTTCTTCCCTTGATAACATGTTCCTCAACAATGGTCTGGGCATCTTCGGGCTTGACCTGAACATAGAATGTGTTGTCGGGCATCACTTTAACAATGGGGCCTTTCTCACAGAAGCCGAAGCAGCCTGTAAGGATGACCTGAACCTTGTCGGTAAGTCCCCTGGCCTCAAGTTCATCTCTTAAGTTGCAGACAATCACATCGCTTTCAGAAGCGTGGCAGCCTGTGCCACCGCAAACCAACAGATGCATGCTGTATTTTGACATATTAAATCCTCCTATTCTTTTGAATCAATAGTTTCATAATTAACAGGAATGATGCCGTCGACCAGCTCACCTGTCTTTATATATTTCTCAATGATCTGATCGGCTCTCTTCAGATCAACGTAACCGAATACCACGGGGTCCTGACCCGGAAGCTTTATCTCCACGGTTGGTTCGGCATAGCAGTAACCCATACAGCCTGTCTGGGTTACTATACCCTGGATGTTACGTCTTTCAAGCTGCTCAAGGAAAAACTCCATGATGGCTTTCGCCCCTGAAGCAATTCCACAGGTCGCCATAGCCACCTTCACCTGAACATGTTTTTCAGGATCCGTCGCCTTGACTCTGAGATCAAGTCCGGCCTCCAACTCTTCGCGTCTCTTCTTCAGATCCGCAAGTGACTTAATTTTCGACATGTTTTTTTAATTAATTTATTTAACGAATAGTACTATT
>JAVEZD010000002.1:19648-29922 GCA_034003165.1 Bacteroidales bacterium
CCATAAACTTTCATTCTATTCCCTCAGCTCCTATATCAATAAGGTTCTGGAGGATCATTTCTTTTATCTCCGACAGTAATCCCTTGCCGTTCAGAGAGTCAGTTCCAAGATACTCCCTTGTTTCCCTTGTTGAGAAAGTATATTCACCATTATCGGTCATGTGGGTGTAAATGAAGTCGGTCTCTGGGTTTGCTGCAATGAGAATCATCATCACTCCCGGCATGTCTCCAAGGGGTTGTCTGTCAATATGTGACAGTGAGAATACAGCTTTCACCCTGGTTCCTGATCCCTCATGCGATTCAATCTCAAGGTCACCTCCAGCCATAATGGCGTGTTGTCTGAGCAGAGGCAGTCCCATGCCAACCTTCCTTGTCGTCCTGGTAGTGACAAAGGGGTCGGTGACCTTCGGAAGGAGGTCGGCGGGAATACCCGAGCCGTTGTCTGTGATCTCAATGTCGTAGAGGTCCGGTTCCTTCATCTCACGGATAACTATACTGATTGTTGAAGCGCCGGCACGTATTGAGTTCTGGACCACGTCGAGTATGTTGAGTGACAGGTTTATCATGGTATCAGTGTTTTTCTGCCTTCAGCGCCGGCCAGGGCCATTCTTATCTCGTCGAACGAAGCTTCCTCCATTGTAAAAAGGGTGAAGGCATCTCCTATATTCTCAGGATAATGGGCATCTGAGCCGGTGGTTATCGTATATGCTTCCGTCCCGGGATGTGAGTCCACAAATCCCCTGGGTCTGGTCCTGCGCGACACCTCAAGGGCATCGGCCTGCAGACCGTCGGGCATGAAGCCCAGCTGGCTGTATATGCTGTTTCTCATCCTGTCGATATGTGCTGGGATGAAGATGCCACCATTGAGTCTGACGAAGGCTCCCACTTCTTCAAGGGAAGCTTCAGTCGCACTTATAAGGAGTCGCTCCTCAACAAAAACTATCATCTCATCCTCATCGATAACAACCTGATCGCCAAAGATAAGCGGGTCGTTTTTTATGTCGGGAAGCCTGCTGTCAAGGAAGTCCTGTAACAGATCAAGTTTATCTTCTTCAAAGAACGCGAGGCAATGAACCTCTTCTTTTGTTGTTACTTCAGCCCCCATCAGGGTGAAGATTCCTGAGTTTGCAGCCAGCCGGCTTACCAGCCTGCAGTGGCGGGTACTATTGTGATCGGTTATACCGATTATGTCAATACCCTTCCTTACTGCCTCAGAGACTATTGTTGCCGGGCTCATGCTCAGGTCGCCACAAGGCGACAGGAGCGTATGGATGTGCAGATCGGCCCGGAAGTCCCTCATTCATTTTTTATTAAATCAAACAAACGTCCGGCAACAGTAAAAGTGTCGAGCTTAGTTGAAAGCAGGGGAATATTTTCCTCGTCACTCTTTTTAATGCTGTCACTGCCGGGTTTCAGACCCCTGACAAGTATTATGGCCGAAACCTCCTTAAGAGATGCTACCGCGATGATGTTCTGATGGGTCTGAAGCGTTATCCAGACATTTCCTTCACGGGCATTTCCCATGACATCGCTGAGGAGGTCGGAGACATAGCCTCCTGAGATCTCATTGTCGAGTCCTTCCCTGCCGGAAATCACTTCCAGTTCCAGCTCAGATACAAGATCAGATATTTTCATCTTCGGCACCAATTTTATTACAGTTTTTTTCAAGTCTTTCTTTTCCCCACACATCTTCAGTTATCATGTATGCCTTTTCCTGGCTAAGGAGGTTCTGGTTTATCATCTGCTGCTGCATAAAGATGCAGTGGGATATCTGGGCTTTTCCCTGGACAACATCCTCGGCCAGTGTCTGGCAATCCGGAGCGCCGCAGGCACCGCAGTCAAACCCTGGGAGGAAGCACATAAGTCTTCTCTTACGTTCCATCTTCCTTAGTGCTGCCTGAATATCCTCATCGAGTTTTTCAATGGGGCGGGGTTCTATGTTACCAAGGTAGCTGTGTTCTTTCAGCTGGCTGAAAGCTTCGGGGAGTTCTTCAGGGCTCCGGTCCTTATAGCTGGCGGCCATGTTCCTTAGTTTCTCGACTACAAGAAACCTGTTTGCATTAACCAGTATTCCACCTGCACAACTCTCGTCACAGGCCCTGAGCTCAAGGAAGTCTATTCCCCCGAGTTTTTCATTTTCAACACTCTCAAGGATCTCGGATACATTGGACATACCATCTATGGCAAGAGCTCTTCCATTGCTGTGTGCCATCTCACCGCCGGTAAGACTCCACATTATACCTTCGGGACCAAGGAGGTCATCTGTCTGCGGCAGTTCAGTATCATTTTTACCGGTCCGGAGGAATTTCTGGATACGGTTATAAAGCTGGTTCATATTTATTACCCCATTGATCCCTGACTCATTTCCGCCAACGGGACTTTTTATTGCTGCTACCTTGGCTGCACATGGAGTTGCATAAAAAATCCCTATCTCTTCAGGGGCTATGCCTTCGGCCTTGAGTTTCTCCCTGTAGTACAGGGCCGACATGTCGATGGGGGGATTAACCTTCATGAGGTTGCCTACAAGCAGCGGGTGTTTTACCTGTATGAGCCTTACTATGGCGGGACAAAAAGAGGATATGAGCGGCCGGACAGGTTCAATACCTGAATACTCGCTGTATGCCTCAAGAACCATAGACACACTGTTCTCAACCTGATATACATGTGTGAAGCCGATTTCCTTAAGTGCCCTGTATATGCCTGAGGGAATTGCCTTTTCTGAAAACTGGCCGATAAGAACGCTTGGGATAAGGATGACCCTGACTGAATAGTTGAAGATCATGTTCAGATCGTCATGTTCAATCTGTATGGCTGAAACGGGACAGGCTTTGTAACAGTTGCCGCAGTCGACACATTTGCTTGCAATAATACGGGCTTTCCCCTTGCTTACCCTTATGGCTTTGGTGGGACATACGGACATACAATGAGTGCATCCGGTACAAAGCTCATTGTACACGGTCAATGCATGATGGAAGTCCTTATGTCTGTCAACCTGATTCATCCGCCTTCAGATATGTAATAAGTTCAACTACTGTTCCGACACCCGGTTCGCTTGATATCTTCATGTAGTCGCTGTTCTTTTTCATGTTCGAAAGTCCCATTCCTGCTCCGAATCCCATCTCCCTTACCTGCTGTGAGGCTGTTGAAAAACCCTCTTCCATGGCCCTGTCTATGTCGGGGATACCCGGACCCTTGTCTGAAATGATTATCCTTATACTGCTGCTGTCAATTTCAAACTCCACAACCCCTGACCATGCATGGGCAACAACATTTACCTCACCTTCATAAAGAGCTATCACTATTCTCTTTGAAATGGCATGGTCGATGTTGAGCTGACGCAGGATCTTTTTTAACGAACTTGCTACATTTCCTGCATTTACAAAATCACCACCGGCTATTTTCTGCCTGAACTGCATTATTAAAATATTGGTTTGATCCCGGCCTTGAATAACTCTCCTGAGATCCTGTACACTGAATAGGGACTCTCAATAACCACCATCTCATTCTCCTTTGCAAGCGAAATTATCTCATTGCTTAACTTCTTGTCGCGGGCGAAAACTATACAGTTGATATCCGACATCTCCGAAGTACGAATGGCCTGAATGTTGGCAAGACCGGTTATAAGAACTATGTTATCCTTCCTGACAGTGAGGACATCACTCATCAGATCGGATGAAAAAGCATATTCAATCTCTGTCGACAATCTGTCTTCACAGCTCAAGACCTTTCCTTCAATCTTATCAACTATTTCTCTGATAGTCATATTACTGCCTCTGTTCATCATTGTTTTCAAACCAATTATTTAAATAATGGCGAGACAAATATAATACTTATCTGTGAATAAAATAACAATGTGAATAAAATAACACAACTTTATATTATTTCTAAATAATGAATCTGATAAGGTTGATATAGAGAACAGTGTTAGAGAAAGAACGCGCTTTTGTACAGTGATTGAAATGTTAAAAATTCATAACACCTGAGTTGCTTGTTGCCAGATATATTTCTGTGTGTTGTGGCACTGACAAAGTAAGTCAAATTTTAACTTACGTAAGCTTCTCCGGAAGGTCTTTATGGTTTCTTTTTGTTTTTAATTATTTTTACGACCTTACATAATTAAACCTGTTTTGATATTTATGAAGAGATATAGCTGTTTGATTTTGCTTTTTTCCGTCCTCATCTTTTACATGTCTGAAGGACAGCTTTATGCCCAGCATAGTATACCGGGAAATGACAGAGTAGCTGTTTACGGATGGACCGATGACAATCATTACCTGATAAGGATGCCTGACGGTAGCGGCGGAAGCCTTATTCATCGTGTTGACATAAGGAACGGGAAGAATGTTGAATATCTTTTACCTGAAAATCCCCTGGATGCTCTGGTCAGTTCCCTGCCTGATGAGGTAAGGGCTAGCCGGCAGTATGTCGTTTGTCCCGGCAACAGCTGTGCCATAGTAACATCCGGCAATGACCTTTTTCTTTACAGCAGGGGTAACACCACCATGCGGAGGCTTACATACAGTCGCGGTGCTGAGCTTAACGTGGCCTTTGCCCCTGATGGTTCGGGCATTGCCTACACAAGAGACGGGGATCTTTATTACTACGATCTTAAGGCTTTCAGAGAGACAAGGCTCACACACGATGCTTCTGAGAGGGTTTACAACGGATATGCATCATGGGTTTATATGGAGGAGATCCTTGGCAGGTCAGGTAAATATTCAGCTTTCTGGTGGTCGCCCGACAGTCGCAGGATAGCCTTTCTCCGTTCTGATGAATCGGAAGTGCCCCTGTTCACTGTTAACCGTCTTGAAAAGTCTGATGGCCTCCACGGTACCCTGGAACAGGTGCCATATCCCAAGCCGGGAGACCCGAATCCCCGTGTCAGAATGGGGATTGCCGATGTAAGGGATGCCGGAGTGGTATGGGTAAAGACTGATGAGAACACCGACCAGTATCTTGCATGGCCCTTCTGGACACCTGACGGGAGCAGGCTGGCCATACAGGTTGTCAACCGCGGGCAGGACAGGCTTTCAGTAATTCTGGCCGACCCTTCTTCGGGAAACTACAGGACCATATACAGGGACAGCAGCAGCACCTGGATTGAGTTTAAGGAGGATATTCGTGTTATGAAGGACGGCTCGGGTTTCATACTGACCGGGGATAGTGGTGGCTGGAATAATATTTTTTATATAGGATGGGATGGGAAGCTTGTTTCGCAGATTACTGACCTGGATTTTAATATTACTTCAGTCGACAGGGTTGATGAAAAGGCCGGAATGATTTATTTCTATGCAACAGGACCTGTGTCGACTGAATCGCATTTCTTCAGGGTGGCTCTAGATGGCAGCGGCCTGCTTCAGTTTACAAAGGAAAGAGGCACCCATAAGGTTTCTGTGTCACCATCGGGCAATTGGTTTATTGACACCTGGAGCAACACAGACGATCCGGGTGCCCTGGTTGCTTACGACAGAAGGGGAAGGCAGGTGAGGGAGGTTTACAGGAATGAAAAGCCGGCCTTCGACCCTGACCTCAACCAGAGAAATGAACTTGTAAGGATACCCTCATCGGATGGAAGATACAAGCTTCCTGCCCTGATAACCTATCCGGCAGGTTTTGATCCTTCACGCCGGTATCCGGTTGTCTTTAAGATTTATGGCGGACCCGGAAGGAAAAATGTAACAGATGAGTGGAAGGGCTTTACACCTTCCTGGTATGCCATGAACGGCATTATTGTATTCACAGTCGACCACAGGGGCTCGGGCCATTTCGGGAAAGAGGGAGACGATTACCTTTACAGGTCGCTGGGTAAATGGGAGATACAGGACTATGGTGATGCTGTTGCCTGGCTCAGGGAAAAGCCTTTTGTGGAGCCAACGATGATGGGAATAACCGGCAGCTCTTACGGTGGTTATGTTACATGCCTGGCGCTTACCAGAGGAGCTGACTTCTGGACCCATGGATTTGCAAAGTCGTCGGTAACTGACTGGGGCCTGTATGATAATATATATACAGAGCGTTATATGGATAAGCCCGCTGACAATCCCGAAGGCTACAGGGAGAGCTCTGTGATGAGCTGGACCGGCAATTACAGGGGGAAGTTGTATGTATCGCATGGTGATATCGATGACAATGTACATCTTCAGAATACCCTGCAGCTTGTATCTAAGCTTCAGGATGATGGAAAGACTTTTGAGTTAATGCTTTACCCGGGTAATCGTCACGGCTACACCAGTAACAAGGCAGTCCATTCACTTAATGAGGAATACAACTTCTGGCTGAGGAATTTTAAGATCAGGTGACATGTTCCTTTCTGCCTGAGGTAAGAGATTATATTTGTTGTTTACATCAGGAAAGGAATATTTCCGGGTGGTGTAGCAGTTATTATGAATGGTCCTGTCAGTAAGATAAAGAGTCTATGAGTATATACAGAGAAAGAGTGGAAGCCCTCAGGAGGGTGATGAAGGAAAGAGGTGTCGATGCCGCCATCATACCATCAGCAGATCCACATCTGGGGGAATATGTTCCGGATCACTGGAGGATAATTACCTGGCTTACCGGCTTTACAGGTTCGACGGCCACTGTTGTGGTGACTCACGACCAGGCCATCCTCTTTACCGACTCGAGATATTATCTCCAGGCTGAGGCAGAGCTTGAAGGGTCGGGTGTCAGTTTCAGAAGACCCGCAGTACCCGGGGATAATGACTATCTGTCCTTCCTTGTCTCTCTGACTGACAAATCGTGCAGGGTAGCTGCCGACGGACGTCTGTTTTCAGTAACGAGGATGAGAAGGATAGAGGAAGAAACAGGCAGTTCGGGTATTGTTACAGATACGGAGTGTGATCTTTTTGAAGATATATGGACCGGCCGGCCTCCGATGCCGGATTCTGTGGCTTATGACCATTCTGTTATCTATTCGGGTAAGGAAAGAGCCGTAAAGATTTCAGAGATGAGGGAAAAGATGAAGGAGCATGGAGTGACTCATCACCTGCTTTCGTCACCCGATGATATAATGTGGCTGCTTAACATAAGAGGCAGGGATCTTGACTATACCCCTGTAATCTTTTGCTTTGCCCTCATCACTGAGCAACAGATACTTCTCTTTGTTGATGAGAGAAAGATAGGTCCACGGCTTGCCATGGCCTTTGACTCTGAGGGTATTGTGATTCTTCCCTATGAGGAAGCCTCATCGATGGCCGACTTTATTCCCGGGGGATCAGTGGTGCTGCTTAACCCCGACAGCACATCATTTTCCCTTTACAGATCAATACCTGAGGGGGTGCGCATAAAGGAGGAGATAAGCATTCCGGCCATGATGAAGGCTGTTAAAAACAGGGTGGAAGCAGAGAACCTGGGAAGGGTGATGGTTAAGGACGGGATAGCCCTTACGCGTTTTTTCTACTGGCTCGAACAGAATTATGGCAGTGCTTCACTCAACGAATACAATGTAGCAGAGAAGCTAAAAGACTTCAGGAGTGAGCAGCCGGGATTTATATGCCCTTCCTTCAATACTATTGTGGCTTTCAATGAAAACGGAGCCATGCCTCATTACACGGCAACACCTTCTTCTGCAAGGGCCATAGGCGGCAGGGGAGTTCTTCTCATTGACTCAGGCGGGCAATATCCCGATGGAACAACTGATATTACAAGAACCGTGGCCTTTGGTATTCCGGATGAAAAACAAAAGAAAGACTTTACCCTGGTCCTCAGGGGAATGATTTCACTGGCCAGAGCCCGGTTTCCTTACGGCACCAGGGGATATCAGCTCGATATCCTTGCCAGGAGACATCTATGGGATCAGGGGCTTAACTATGGTCACGGAACCGGTCACGGGGTCGGTTTCTGCCTCAGCGTTCATGAGGGTCCCCAGAGTATCACTCCGGCAGAAAACAGAACCATTATAGTACCCGGCATGCTTTTATCGGATGAGCCTGCCCTTTACAGGGAAGGAGAGTATGGTATCAGGACCGAGAATCTTATCCTTTGTTATGAGGATGAGGAGACCGAATTTGGCAGCTTCCTGCGGTTTGACACCCTGTCGCTGTGTTATATTGACAGGGCACTTATTGATTTAAGCCT
The DNA here is from genome assembly GCA_034003165.1 of Bacteroidales bacterium. GTDB lineage: Bacteria > Bacteroidota > Bacteroidia > Bacteroidales > VadinHA17 > LD21. The sequence continues at coordinate 27,724 of JAVEZD010000002.1, forward strand.
GCTTGACAGCGATGAGCTGGCATGGTTAAATGACTATCACAGTGAGGTATATGAAAGGCTGAGTCCCGGCCTGCCAGCAGAGGAGGCTGAATGGCTGGGTAGGAAGACTATGGAAATCTGAATAGGGAGAGAAGATAAAAGGGAAAAGTTTAAAGTTTAAAGTTTAAAGTTTAAAGTTTAAAGTATTGGTAGTCAGTAATATAGAAAAGGTATGGAATGCTCTGGAACACTGGAACACTGGAACACTGGAACTCTTCAATTTTTTTACTTTTGTCTTTTGTCTTTTGTCTTTTATCTTTTATCTTTTATCTTTCAGAACACCCTACCCTAATCACCAGCTGAGATAACATCCTCCATTCGCGACTGATCAATCACGGGAAACTCCGTTATCCTTAGCTTTGCGCTGCCGTAGGGGACAAGAGTAATCACCTCGGTGGTAGCTATGGGGTTGACCGGACTAAGGGGCGGGATATCAGCTGAGTTGTTTTTCATTGTCCAGCCAGGGATTTTCATTCCCCTTGCTGTAACTACTATTGCAGCATCTTTTGTCCATGTTATATACCGTGCCGAGTCAGGATCCCATATCATATCTCCCCTGTCGGCAAAGGGATATCTGCCCGGATCGTTTTCGGTCACACTTATGCCTCTCTGAATATTTTTCTCATCTGTCATAAGTCCGTAGTTCCATGAGCTCAGTGGATGTATCTCCCAGTCGACGCTGCCTTTATAGCCATAATTATCGTAGTCAAGTTTTACGCTTCTGTACTCCTTGTCAATCCTTAGTGAAAGGTACAGCGGACCGCGTATCAGCGAAAGGGAGTTGTTGAACCTCCTTTCGCCGCGGATGTCCATAGGCAATTCTATGTTTATCTCATCGCCGTCTTCCCATTTTTCGGTTAGTCTGACTGTGGTTCCCGCTTCCGCGGTCATTGATCCGCCCTTCCATGTTATAACCGTTTTGCCTGCCCATCCGGGTATTCTCAAATAAAGAGGGAATTTCACTTTTTCGGCTGCCGATAGTGTCATCTTAACTCTGCCGTTGAAGGGATAGCCTGTTTCCTCGGTTATCCTTACAGTCTTTCCGCCTGCCACCTTTGCTTCGACCGTTGAAGGAGAAAAGATGACGGCTGCCAGTCCATTGTCGTCTGTAGCCATCCACAGGTTCTGGACGAATTTGGGCCATCCCTGGTGCATATTGGCCAGGCAGCATGCAAAGTTGGGCATCAGGCCGTATATGTTTGAGAAGTTTCTGTTTGTGCTCCATGGTCTCTCATCGCCGCTTACAAGTACCTGGTTTGACTGCTGGTCGTACTGGTGAGCCCACATGTCGGCTGTTGTGGTTCCGGGCAGGGCGTTGAAAGCAAGCAACTCGAGCCTGTCGGCAAGGGCATTGTCGCCGAAGATGGTGTACAGTTCGCCAAGGGAGTACATATATTCAACCACGGCGCATAGCTCGGTGCCGCGGTCGGGACTCTTTCCCGACAGGTGTTCGTCGCCTGAGAAACGGCCTGCCACCTGTCCGTGGTTAAGGTCATATTTTCTGATACCTTCGAACACTGCATCCCTGAATCTCTGCTGCCCTGACTGCTGATACCACAGTCCCGGATATTTTATTGCCATGGCATTGTTGACCACGTGGGCGGTAAGGCCTTCGGGACCCCAGTTAAGAGGAATCTTCCCTTCGGCCGAGGCGGCTGAGTCCCACGGGAAGGTCTCATAATAGGCTGTCCAGTCGAAGCTCTTGTCATGAATGGAGGCTATGACATCAAGGATCCATGTTTCACCTGTCTGTCTGAAGAGCCAGTACCCTGTTACAGCATTTTCCATAGCCCTTACACCTCTCCATTCTTTATCGGGCCAGTCGGGCGCCGTCTGGTGAAGGTACCTGAAGTATGCAGTCAGAACGTCGAGGGCTCTCTGGTCGCCTGTGGCTTCATAGTACTGCATCAGTACCTTGTTTGCCACTGCCAGTGGCCAGCGGTCAGTGTTTTTTGCAGGTCCGTACCAGCCTGAGTCCTGCCGGCTTGCCAGCACAGGTTCGATCCATGATGACACCTTGTCCTTAAGCTTCTCATCATCGAGGAGCCAGGCCAGCGGGACCAGTCCGTCGAGGAAATACGGACCTCTTTCCCAGGCTTCGCCTTCGCCTCCTCTCCAGGCCGAATTGACAAGGTCGGGCCAGAAGTCATCCACATTGCC
>JAVEZD010000002.1:30022-45016 GCA_034003165.1 Bacteroidales bacterium
GTACTTACATTCTTTCGTGCATCGAGTTCCACTTCGAGTTCAGAAATAAGTCCCTCGAGTACAGGGTGGATGAATCCGAGGGCAAGCAGAACAAGGTCAGCTTCAATAATCCTTGCTGTGCCGGGTACGGGTTTCATCACCATTCTTCCGTTCTGTTGTATCCATTCCACCTCTTCCACTTCAGCGCCTTTGACTGTTCCATTTTCGCCGGTGAAGCGAAGCGTTGCCAGGCTCCACATCCTTGTACAGCCCTCTTCGTGTGATGTTGATGTCTTGAGTACTTTGGCAAAATATGGCCATGGGTTGCCGGGTGCTCTTGAGACCGGAGGTTTTGGCATTATCTCTATCTGGGTGACGCTCTGAGCTTTCTGGCGTATGGATGTTCCCACGCAATCGGAACCGGTGTCACCTCCTCCGATTACAAGGACTTTTTTCCCTTCCGCGCTTACGCGGTCGGTTGCCGGGCTTAATTCTCCCGAGTTGATCCTGTTTTGTGACGAAAGGAAGTCCATGGCGAACATGATACCCCTGAGGTCTCTTCCTTCGGTCTCGAGGTCCCTTGGCTTGCCGCACCCCGTTGTTATACATATTGCATCGAACTGACTGACAAGGCTTGCGGCCGGGATGTCCCTGCCTATATATATCCCTGTCTGAAGATTAAGTCCCTCTTTGACCATCAGGTTCAGTCTTCTGTCTATGGTAGTCTTGTTGAGCTTGAAGTCGGGGATCCCGTAGCGAAGCAGTCCGCCCGCCTTCTCGTCTTTTTCAAAGAGAGAGACAAGGTGTCCTTTTTTGTTAAGGATGTCGGCGGCTGCCATTCCGGCCGGACCGCTTCCTATTACTGCCACCCTTTTGCCTGTTCTGTTTTTTGGCGGGGATGGTTTGATATAGCCTTCGGCCCATGCTTTTTCGGCAATGGCAACCTCATTCTCCCTTATTGTCACGGGTTCGTGGTTTATGTTAAGGACGCAGCCATGTTCGCACATTGCAGGGCATATTCTGCCTGTGAATTCAGGGAAGTTGTTTGTAGATGCGAGGCTGTCGTAAGCTGCCCGCCAGTCACCCCTGTAGAGCAGGTCGTTCCATTCGGGGATCAGGTTATCGACGGGGCAGGCCCAGTGGCAGAAGGGGATGCCGCAATCCATGCAGCGTGATGCCTGGAGCATACGGTCCTCACTGTTAAGTACCTGTTCCACCTCACTGAAATCGCAGATTCTTTCGTGCAGGGGGCGGTTTCCTGCATCTTTCCTTTTTATCTTAAGAAATCCTGTTATGTCTCCCATTATGATAGGTAATAAATAGTTGTTTTTAAGTGTCTTTAATATATAATCATCTGATGCCGAATTCAACATCCAGTTCTACATCTGCTATCTTTTTGTTTATCTCCTCGAGTTTCTGCTCCTGCAGCACTCTTTTGTAGTCGTATGGAATTACTTTTATAAAGGCAGGCAGGTAGGTCGCGGGATTATCCAGTATCATACGTGCCTTAAGGCTCCCGGTGTATCTGTAGTGGTCCGAGATAAGCTGTGTCAGTTCCTTTATATCGGTCTGATCCTCGACGAGTGAAAGTTCGACCATTCCCATGTTACAGTAGTAGTCGAAGTTGCCGTTTTCGTTGTAAACGTAGGCTATTCCACCGCTCATTCCGGCTGCAAAGTTGCTTCCCGTTGATCCGAGTACCACTACACGGCCTCCTGTCATATATTCACAGCAGTGGTTTCCTGCTCCTTCCACCACAGCTGTTGCTCCGCTGTTTCGGACGGCAAATCTCTCACCGGCCATGCCGGATATGTATGCTTCGCCCCTGGTGGCTCCATAAAGGACAGTGTTACCGGTAATAATATTTTTGTCGGCCTCAAAGGATGAGCCTGAGGGTGGTACTACTATTATCCTTCCGCCCGACAGGCCTTTGCCAAGGTAGTCGTTTGTATCGCCTTCGAGATAAAACTCGACTCCCGGTACCAGGAAGGCTCCGAAGCTCTGGCCCGCTGATCCGCTGAACCTGCATTTTATTGTACCATCGGGGAGGCCTGTCTGTCCGTACAGCTCAGTGATAGCGCCCGACAGCATGGCACCTGTGGTGCGGTCAGTGTTACGGATGCTTCGCTCTATTACAATCGGTTCTTTGGTCTTAATGCTTGTCCCGGCTTCTTTTATGAGTCCGGCATCCATGACCCCTGACAGGTCGGGTTTTACATTCTCCACGAAGCGTCTGGCAAAGGTTGCTGCTTCTGATGGGATGGTAAGAAGACCTGAGAGGTCGAGGTTTTTTATCTTCCAGTGGTCCACTTCGGGGTTTCTCTCGAGCAGGTCGGCTCTTCCTATTATGTCGTCGAGTTTCCTGTAGCCCAGTGCCGCAAGGTTTTCGCGGACCTCTTCGGCAAGGAACCTGAAGAAGGTTACAAGGTTGTCAGCTTTTCCCATGAATCGCTTTCTCAGTTCCGCATTCTGGGTGGCTACCCCGACCGGACAGGTGTTGAGATGGCATTTACGCATCATTACACATCCCAGTACTATAAGGGCGCTGGTTGAGAAGCCGTATTCCTCGGCTCCCATCAGTGCGGCAATGGTGATATCCCTTCCTGTCTTCAGCTGACCGTCGGTCTGCAGTCTGACTTTTCTCCGGAGGTTATTCATAACAAGAGTCTGCTGGGTTTCCGAGAGTCCAAGCTCAAGGGGCAGACCTGCATGTTTTACCGAAGACACAGGGCTTGCCCCTGTTCCTCCCTCATAGCCGCTTATAGTAATAAGGTCGGCTCCGGCTTTTGTCACTCCGGCGGCAATGGTTCCCACTCCGGTTTCTGACACCAGCTTGACGCTTATGGCGGCGCGGGGGTTGACGTTCCTGAGGTCGAAGATGAGCTGTGCAAGGTCTTCAATGGAGTAAATGTCGTGGTGCGGAGGAGGAGAGATAAGTGTTATTCCGGGTATTGAATACCTTGTACGGGCGATAATCTTATCCACCTTGTGGCCGGGAAGCTGGCCTCCTTCACCCGGCTTTGCTCCCTGGGCTATCTTTATCTGTATCTCATCGGCATTGACAAGGTAGTTGGTTGTGACGCCAAAGCGTCCGCTTGCCACCTGTTTAATGGCGCTTCGTACGCTGTCGCCGTTTTCAAGAGGTCTGAACCTTTCGGGGTCTTCCCCTCCCTCGCCTGTATTGCTTCTGCCTCCGATCCTGTTCATGGCAATGGCCAGACATTCATGGGCTTCGCGGCTTATGGAGCCGTACGACATGGCGCCTGTGACAAAGCGTTTCATTATGTTCTCTGCCGGTTCAACCTCTTCGAGAGGGATGGGGTTCTCCTTTAACTGCAAGAGTCCCCTTATGAATCCGGGAGAGGCAGTATCGCTGTTTACCCTCGATGAGTATTCCCTGAACTTTGTATAGTCGGAGGTAGCAGTGCTCCATTGAAGAAGGGCTATGGTCTCGGGGTTCCAGGCATGATGCTCGCCGTATTTTCTGTATGCATAGGCTCCTTTATTTACCTGGATGGCTTCCTCTTCCCCGCTGAAAGCTTTATTGTGAGGTATTAGCACTTCACCTGCTATTTCTTCGAGTCCTATACCACCGATCCTGGAGACGGTGCCCCTGAAATATTTCTCTGTCACCCCGGGATGGATGCCGACGGCCTCAAAGATCTGTGACGACCTGTAGCTCCTGAGGGTACTGATACCCATCTTTGACATTATCTTGAGGATGCCCTTGTTGATGGCATGGATATAGTTCTCTTCAGCTTTCTGATAATCGAGCTGGATAGCCTTGCTGCTTACCAGGTTGTCGATGACAGCGAAGCTCATATAGGGATTTATTATGCTTGCACCGTAGCCGAAGAGAAGAGCAAAGTGCATCACTTCACGTGGTTCAGCCGATTCAACCACTATATCGATCTGCATCCTTTTTCTGGCTGCAATAAGGTGGTGATGTATGGCCGAGACGGCAAGGAGTGAAGGGATGGGGGCCTTTTCAGGATTTATCCCGCGGTCGGTGAGAATTATATAGTTCTTACCCGAGTCGACAGCTTCTTCTGCTTTGCTGCAAAGCATATCTACTGCCTGCCGGAGTCCTTCGGGTCCCTTCTGTGCATCAAAATGCATGAGAAGTGTTGACGAAGAGAATCCCTTGTATTTAAGGTTTTTTACAATGTCGAAACCAGTGTTTGAGATAACCGGGTTTTTAAATTTTATCATCCTTACATGATAGGGTGTCTCGTCGAGCAGGTTCTGCTGAAGTGATCCCAGATATCCTGAAAGAGTCATAACCAGTTCTTCTCTTATAGGGTCGATGGGAGGGTTGGTCACCTGGGCGAACAGCTGTTTGAAATAGCTGAAGAGCCTGGCGGGACGGGGTGAAAGGACGGGTACGGGAACGTCGTTACCCATAGAGCCTATGGGTTCCTTACCCGTTGAGGCCATCTCTTTGATTATCTTGCCCGTATCTTCGGGTGAGTAGTCAAAGGCGGCAAGATATCTGAGATAGTCATCTCCGAGGGAGGGAGAAACATGATGTCCGGTTTCTATATCCTCGAGCAGAACCATGTTATCTTCAATCCATTTGCCGTAGGGATGTTCTCCTGCAAGCCGGGCTTTCAGTTCCTTGTCATGATATATCTTCCCTTCGACGGTATCGACAAGCAGCATCTTACCTGCCCTGAGTCTGCCCTTTTCCCTTATCTCTCCGGGAGGGAAGCTCTGGACGCCGGTTTCAGATCCCAGCACTATAAGGTCGTTGTTTGTAATGAGGTATCTTGAGGGTCTGAGTCCGTTTCTGTCGAGCATTCCTCCTATATAGCGGCCGTCGCTGAAGATTAGGGAGGCCGGACCATCCCATGGTTCCATGAAGGTTGAGTGGTATGAATAGAAAGCCCTTAGTTCTTCCGATAAAGGGTTCTTCTGGTTGAACGACTCAGGGATAAGGATCGACATGGCATAGGGCAGTGATTTCCCGCTCATTATAAGGAATTCAAGGACGTTGTCGAGAGATGCCGAGTCACTTTTACCTGGTTCAATTAGGGGGTAGATCCGTGAAAGATCGCCGAGCCTGTCTGATTTGAGTATTGATTCGCGGGCTTCCATCCAGTACCTGTTGCCTTTTATGGTGTTTATCTCACCGTTATGGCTAAGCATCCTGAAGGGCTGGGCAAGGTCCCAGGTAGGGAAGGTGTTGGTGCTGAAACGTGAATGGATAAGTGCTATGGCGCTCTGCATACGTTCATCTTTCAGGTCGGGGAAATACTCGCCGAGTTGAAGCGATGTAAGCATCCCCTTATAAACAAGAACCCGGTTTGAAAGACTCGGTATGTAGAAAAAGTCTTTCTGTTCTATGTCTGACTCCCTTATAGCCTTTTCTGTTCTCTTCCTTATTATATAGAGCTTCCTTTCAAGTGCATCAGGTGCTATGTCAGCTCCGAGAAGTATCTGTTTCATTGCCGGTTCGGATGCCCTGGCTATTGCTCCGATACCGGAGTTGTCTGTAGGAACCTCTCTGAAACCTATGAGGTCGGCTTTCTCCTCCTTTACTATCGACAGCATTATGTCGAGACATTTTTCTGCATCCTTTTCATCGCGGGGAAGAAAAATTATACCTGTCCCGAAGCGTCCCTCAGGTGGCAGAGCATAGCCCTGGATCAGATAGAAGTCGCGAGGGATCTGTATGAGTATTCCCGCCCCGTCTCCTGTCTTGCTGTCGGCGCCTTCTGCTCCCCTGTGGTTCATATTGGCCAGGACCTCCAGTCCCTGCCTTATAATGGAATGTGATTTCCTGCCTTTTATATGGGCAACAAAACCGATTCCACAACTTCCGTGTTCAAATTCACTCCTGTATAATGCCTGATCACCGGGCCGAACGCTTTTCATAAATCTTTTTAATTAGTTGTTCAGTTTAACAAAAGAACCGTCCTCTTTTTCCTGCTTAAGAGAACGGTCCCGTATTACCTTATAATATACACCATTCTCAGTAAGTCTTCTGAAGCCTCTTCATTTTGACTGCCCCCATCCTGATGCCGTAACGATTCATTTTTTAATAATTTTCACAAATGTAATATAAAACTTAATATATGTTGCTATAAATCGGTAATAAATTAATAAAATATACAAAAAAGTTGTAAAACGTTAAAAATATTTTAATTTCATACTGGTTTTGTTTAAAATAAACAGGTAATATGTAATAAAATAGAGAAGTGTTATCCTGGCCGGGGTAAGAGACCGTGGATAAAGAGGGAATAAAAACTTTTCTTACCTATATTTGTTAAATGAATCTGGACGGGATGAAGGTTTTTTCCCGTAAGACGAGAATATAATCTTAGCTTAAACTGATGCAGAAGCCGCAGGATCTTATAATTGTGATTTTCGGAGCTTCGGGTGACCTTTCACAAAGGAAGCTGTTACCCTCGCTTTTTTCGATGTATGAACAGGGGATGATGCCTGACAGGTTCAGGATAATAGGGACGGGCAGGACTGAGATGGGGAGCGGAGACTTCAGAAAGAAGATGTCAGAGGCTGTTGTTGTTCATTCGGAGGAAAAGGAAGCTGACAGCGAAAGGCTGGCTGAGTTTATAAAGAATCTTTCGTATGTTTCCTTTGACAGTCAGGATCCTGCTTCATACAGGATATTGATTGATCATGTGGAGAAGGATGCAGGAGAGCCTGATATTTCAGGCAACATGATATTTTATATGGCTACTCCTCCTGGTATGTATGAGAACATTGCAATAAATCTGGCTTCAGCCGGTATGCTTGATGAATCGCGTGGTTTCAGGAGGGTCATAATTGAGAAACCTTTCGGATATGACCTTGAGTCGGGGGTAAGGCTTAACAAAAAGCTTCACGGTATACTCAGTGAGTCGCAGATATTCAGGATAGACCATTATCTTGGCAAGGAGACGGTTCAGAACCTTATGGTGACAAGGTTTGCCAACGGTATTTTTGAACCTCTCTGGAACAGGCGTTATATTCAGAGGGTTGAGATAACCTCGGCCGAGAGTCTTGGTGTTGAAGGCAGGGGAGGATTTTATGAAGGTGTGGGGGCTTTGAGGGATATGGTTCAGAATCACCTGCTTCAGATGGTCGGATTAACGGCGATGGAGCCACCTTCTTCGCTTGATGCCTCCTCTATAAGAAATGAAGTGTTAAAGGTGTTTCAGTCGCTTCAGCCTCTTAAACAGGAAGATGTTTCAAGGCAGGTTATACGGGGGCAATATACGGCTTCCAGGATAAGAGGCATATGTATACCCGGCTACAGGGAGGAAAAAGGTGTTGACAGTGAATCGAGGACCGAGACCTATGTGGCAATGAAATTCTTTATAAATAACTGGCGCTGGGGCGGGGTTCCGTTCTATGTAAGGACAGGCAAGAGGCTGCCCACCCGGGTGACTGAGATAGTTATGCATTTTCATCCTACTCCCCATCATTTGTTCAGGAGGGGACCGGGCAGGATACAGGGGAACCAGCTTGTCATACGCATCCAGCCCGATGAAGGGATACTGCTTAAGTTTGACATGAAGGAGCCCGGATCGGGTTTCAATGTAAAGAATGTGGCAATGGATTTCCATTACACCGATCTGGGAGATTTAAAGGTGGTATCTGCCTATGGCAGGCTCCTGTATGATGTCATGATGGGCGATGCCACACTCTTTGCCAGGGATGTGGAGGTAGAAACAGCCTGGAAATTCATTGATCCCATACTCAAAGCATGGGAAGCTGATGATTCAATTAAGGTATATGGTTATCCTGCCGGTACCTGGGGTCCTGAACACTCCAATGACCTTATTGAAGGGGAGGATCTTGCCTGGAGATACCCGTGCAGGAACATGGCGGATGAGGAACTCTATTGTGAACTTTAAATAACAGGAGGATGGATATGGACAGGTCGGTTAAGATTTTTCAGACACCCTTTGTTATGGCGGAGAAGATGTCGGGTATACTTACCGCTCTGGTCAACTCGCATGAGGATAAGAGCAGGCCTTTCACAATAGCCCTGTCGGGAGGCAGTACGCCTGTGCTGTTCTTTTCAGTACTTGCCGGGCATTTCGGATCACAGACCGACTGGTCGAAGGTGCATTTTTTCTGGGCTGATGAACGTTGTGTTGCTCCTGATCACCACGACAGCAACTACAGGATGGCCAGGGAGGCTCTTTTTGACAACATAAAAATACCGGCTGAAAATATCCACAGGATCAGGGGTGAGGCGGAGCCTGAAAGTGAGGTTCTGCGATATTCTGAAGAGATATCGGGGATATGCCTTTTGAAAAACGGATTACCTGCTTTTGACCTTATACTTCTCGGACTAGGTGAGGATGGTCACACGGCATCCATATTCCCTGGAACGGAACTCCATGCTGACAGGGATATGGCATGCATGACAACCATGCATCCGGTTTCGCGCCAGATGCGGATAAGTCTGACCATGCCGGTGATTAACAATGCCACCCATGTGATTTTTATGGTTTCAGGAAGAAACAAGGCCGGAATCGTGTCGGAGATAATGCACCCCGGTGAACCAGGTCAGCTCTACCCGGCCTCCATAGTCAATCCTGTCGCCGGCTCCCTGCAATGGCTTCTTGACAGAGATGCCGCTTCGTTATTAACAATATGAGCCTCTTATCAACAGTAGCAGGTGCTGTGGATTGTTTTTTATATATTTGAATGACTTGTTTAATTTTAAATCTTAATGCTATGTCACACGAGAAATCAAAAGAACAAGCAAAGGACAAGAAGCCTGCTACAAAAAATCTGAAAGAGAAGCGTGCTGCCAAAAAGGCTAAAAAAGTTGAGAAGAGCAAATAAAGGCTTATCATGATTCTAAAACAGTCTGCCTGCAGTGAAGCAGGCAGACTGTTTATGTTTTTCCTTTCGTAGCGAAGGAATTACCTGACTCTGTCAGGGTAATCAGTCCTTAGCTATCAGCCAACAACGGTTATGACAAAAAAAAGACTGCCCGTAAAGGGCAGTCCAAATGTGATAAATTCAAGTACTGTAAACTATGCAAGTTTTACATCTACTGCATTTATTCCTTTTTTCCCTTCGGCGAGTTCGAAGGTAACCTCGTCGTTCTCTCTGATTTGATCTTTCAATCCGGAAGCATGTACGAAATATTCGTTATCCGAATCTGCGTCTTTAATGAATCCAAAACCTTTAGACACGTTGAAAAATTTTACTGTTCCTTTGTTCATTTTGATGTGTTTTTAAAAATTAGGGTTGCAAGCTACATAATAATATTTAAATAAACCAAATATAACTCTTAAAAATGAAATGATATTTACATTGTTTCAGGGAGTAAGCCTTGTTGTTCCCTGTTTTTACATCTCAGGTGGCGCCTTTCGTCCAAAAAGTGTGTTTTCAGGATAAAAACAGTTATAATTGCAGAATTTTTAACAAAGCTACAGCAACGTTTACAGGTTTTAACTTCAGGTGTCTGAGCCTGTAAGGTCCTTTTCAGACAATTTTTTCTTCATTTAACGTTACTGTTGCAGGCGATTTATATTTTTCAGAACTTTAATGTATAAAAAAGGAAAAAACAGATCATGAGGAAATGGCGTATTGAAGATTCTGCCGAGCTTTATAACATTAGCGGCTGGGGTGTTAACTACTTTTCAATAAATGAAAAGGGAAATGTTGAGGTAAAACCTCTTAAAGACGGGGTAGCTGTTGACCTGAAGGAGCTGGTTGACGAGCTTAGTCTTTCGGATGTAACAACACCTGTTCTTATAAGGTTTCCCGATATTCTGGATGACAGGATCATAACCATTTCCAAATGTTTCAAATCGGCTGCTGAAGAATATGACTATAAGGCCCAGAACTTTATTATCTATCCTATCAAGGTAAACCAGATGAGGCCAGTGGTTGAAGAGATAGTGAGTCACGGCAAGAAATTTAATATAGGTCTTGAAGCCGGTTCGAAGCCCGAACTTCATGCCGTGATAGCCATCAATACCGATCCCGAATCGCTTATCATATGTAACGGCTACAAGGATGAAGCATATATAGAACTGGCCCTTCTGGCCCAGAAGATGGGTAAGAGGATATTTCTTGTCATTGAAAAACTTAATGAGCTTAAGCTGGTGACCAATATAGCACGTCGTCTTAAGGTCAAGCCAAACCTGGGAATAAGAATCAAGCTTGCCAGCGTGGGAAGCGGTAAATGGGAAGATTCGGGAGGCGACATAAGCAAGTTCGGTCTTACCTCAAGCGAACTCCTTGAAGCCCTCGATTTTGTTGAAAAGAACAGGATGCGCGATTGTATCCGCCTGATTCATTTTCATATTGGCAGTCAGGTTACCAAGATAAGGAGGATAAAGGTTGCCCTCAGGGAGGCTGCAGAGTTCTATGTTCAGCTGAGAAAAATGGGTTTCAACGTGGAGTTTGTTGATATAGGCGGCGGACTGGGTGTCGATTATGACGGCACCGGTTCTTCAAACAGCGAAAGCAGCATGAACTATACCATACAGGAGTATGTCAATGACTCCGTAAGCACCTTTGTCGATGCAAGCAACAAAAACAACATACCTCACCCGAATGTGATTACCGAATCGGGCCGCTCACTTACTGCCCATCATTCGGTACTTGTCTTCGAGGTGCTCGAGACCACCACATTGCCTTCATGGGATCCCGAGGAGACAGTAGGTGATGAAGATCATGAACTCGTCAGGGATCTGTTCCTGCTCTGGGATAACGTGAACCAGCCAAGGATGCTCGAGACCTGGCACGATGCCCAGCAGATAAGGGAAGAAGCGCTCGACAGGTTCAGCCTGGGACTTATCGATCTCAAGACGAGGGCACAGATTGAACGGCTCTTCTGGTCAGTGGCCAGGAAGGTTTACCAGATTGCTAACGTGACAAAGCATGTGCCGGATGAATTAAGGCAGATTTCAAGGATACTGTCTGATAAGTATTTCTGCAATTTCTCATTGTTTCAGTCACTGCCCGATGCCTGGGCCATAGACCAGATCTTCCCCATCATGCCCATTCACAGGCTTAATGAGGAGCCTGTCAGGTCAGCTACCATTCAGGACATGACCTGCGATTCGGATGGAAAGATCGATAACTTCATTGCAACACGGAATTTTTCATACCATCTTCCTGTTCATGCTCTTAAGACAAAGGAATCATATTACCTTGGTGTCTTTCTTGTAGGTGCCTATCAGGAGATACTTGGAGATCTCCATAACCTTTTCGGTGACACTAATGCTGTTCATGTATCAGTTGACAGGGATGGCTTTAAGATAGATCAGATCATTGATGGTGAGACTGTTGCTGAGGTGCTTGACTATGTCCAGTACAATTCCAAAAAACTGGTCCGTACGGTCGAGACCTGGGTGACAACTTCAGTAAAGGCCGGCATAATAACCCTGGAAGAGGGTAAGGAGTTCCTGTCAAACTACAGGTCAGGACTGTACGGTTATACATATCTTGAGTAGACCGGCATCTGAAATTTCCCGGAATCATGGTTCAGGTTAAAAAAATAGTTTAACTTGTATATTCTTTTCAACTCTATGTTCCTTAAAACTTAAAATTAGTCTGACCATGAGTAACACTACCTTTGATCTGAACGGATTTATAGCAGAATCGAAAGAAATTCTTCTTAATCCAAAGTCTCATTTCTCCAATCTCAAAACTACAGGGGGGCTTGTTGAACCCCTTATCAAAGCCGTTATTTACGGTGTTGTGGCTGGCGCCATCGCTTTTATCTGGGGCCTGCTGGGTCTTGGTGCCGTCTCGGGTGGCTTATTCGGAGGAGCTATCGGGGTTATGGCCCTAATATGGTATATTGTGGCGGCAATCGTTGGGCTATTTATAGGTGCCGTCATACTCCTTGTAATATCATCTATATGCAAAGGGAACACTGACTTTGAGGCAAACACCAGGGTTGTCGCTTCTGCAATGGTAATGATGCCGGTTTCGGCACTTCTGACCTTCACCTCGGGTATCAGCCTCTGGCTTGGATCCATCATAATGCTTGCTGTCAATATTTTTACTCTGTACCTGCTGTACCATGGTTTGGTTGAGACACTTAAAGCCAAGGCCGAGACTTCAAGGCTGGTGTTGTATATACTTACCGGTCTTCTTGTCCTCTTCATGCTGCTCGGGATGGGAGCCAGAAAAAGGGTCGACAGGATCATGAATGACTATGACCAGCAGGATCTTCAGGAGATGCTCGATGACTTAAGAGAAGAGGCCGATGATCAGTGACCTCTTTAGTAAATATATCTGCCGGATACTCTTCTGAGCCATCCGGCTTTTTTTTTGCTTTAAGGACAGCAGGAAAGACTCTTGTCTGACTAAATATTATCAGCGGCGCTCAGGGTCTGAAGCGTTTTATTAATTTTGCAGCTTCAAGGGCCCGGTTAAACCCGGTCCGGCTGTTATGAATAACCATAAAATGAAAAACCGGCTCCTTTCACGGAATATATTTACAGTACTGATCTACAGGCTGGGCATTGTAATGCTTGCCTATTCAATTTGCAGGATAGCTTTCTATGTCTTTAACAGGAATATGTTCCCTGACCCTGGCTTTGCCGGATTTCTCAATATTATGAAAGGAGGGCTGCTGTTTGATATCTCCGCAGTCATCTATGTAAATATTCTTTTCATCTTCCTTCATATTATACCGCTTGATATAAGATATAACAGAGTTTATCAGAAAGTGGCCGGATATCTTTTTTATCTTACCAACTTTATTGCCCTGGCTGCAAATAACGCCGACTTCATCTATTACAGGTTTGTTGATAAAAGGGCAACAGCCGATATCCTGGGTACCTTTAAAAATGAAGATAACATAGTAAAGCTGTTCTTTGAGTTTCAGATCGATTACTGGCCACTTGTGCTTTTTACCTTTCTTCTCTTTTTCCTGATTATCTTCCTGTACCGCAGGGTGAGACCTGTTAAACCTGAACCTTCAAACCTTATAGTCTATCATCTGCTGAATCTTGTTTTCGCAGCTCTCTTTGCAGGACTTACAGTCGCCGGCGCCAGGGGAGGGGTAAGGCATTCAACCCGGCCCATAACTATAAGCAATGCAACCCGTTATGTCATGAACCCCCGGCAGGTGCCCATAGTCCTTAATACCCCATTCAGCCTGATACGAACCTTTGGAAAGAAGACCCTTGTGCGTTATGATTTTTACAGCAGGGATGAGCTGGCAGCCGTTTTTGATCCCCATTACGGTCCCCGGCCCGGAGATACCTTAAGAAAGGATAATGTTGTTATAATCATACTCGAAAGTTTTGCCCGTGAGTATATAGGATCGCTTAACAGGGATCTTGACGGTGGTGACTACAGGGGTTATACACCTTTTATAGATTCACTTCTCAATGTAAGCCTTAGCTTCGATGTGTCGATTGCCAACGGTAAGAAGTCGATAGAAGCCATGCCCTCGATCTTTGCGTCGATCCCATCGCTTGAGACACCCTATACTATTTCACACTACGCCAACAACCGTATTAAGGGACTGCCTGCACTTCTCAGTGAAAAAGGTTATTACTCTGCTTTCTTTCACGGCGCACCCAACGGATCAATGGGTTTTGATTCCTTTGCACGTCTTGCCGGCTTTGATGATTACTTCGGACTTGACCAGTATCCCGACAGAAATGATTTTGACGGCATCTGGGGTGTATGGGACGAACCCTTCCTGAAGTTTTTTGGAGGCAAGCTGAATGAGTTCAGTGAGCCCTTTCTTGCATCTGTGTTTACCGTCTCGTCACATCATCCCTTCGAGGTCCCGGAACAATACCAGGGCAGGTTCAGAAAAGGTCCCGCACCTATAACCGAAGTTGTAGGTTATACTGATTACGCCCTCAGGGAGTTCTTTAAAAAGGTTGAAACAGCACCATGGTTCCGGAACACGCTCTTCATTATCACAGCCGACCATACCAATGAGCTCATACATAAAGAGTACCTGAATAACTTCGGATCATACAGCATCCCCGTTATTTTTTACAAGTCGGGCAGCGAGCTTCAGGGGATGAAGAAAAAGATAGCCCAGCAGATAGATATAATGCCCACAGTTTTGAATTATCTCGGTTACGACGGAGAATATATTGCTTTCGGAAATGACCTGTTCGATGACTCAGCCGTGTCATTTGCCTTTAACACTGCGGGAAGTACATATCATCTGTATATGGATGA
This sequence comes from Bacteroidales bacterium, assembly GCA_034003165.1. GTDB lineage: Bacteria > Bacteroidota > Bacteroidia > Bacteroidales > VadinHA17 > LD21. The sequence continues at coordinate 44,144 of JAVEZD010000002.1, forward strand.
CCATCTTCTGGAGATGGTCGACACAAAGCCTGCAGCCCTTTACAACTACCGCGACGACAGGTTTCTTGAATCAAACCTCCTTGGTAAGAGACCTGAGATTCAGCCTGCCATGGAAAAGCTGCTGAAAGCTGTCATTCAGTCGTATAACAGCAGGATGCTCGATAACAGACTTACTCCTGAATCTGAATAACACTCCGGTCAGGGTATTAAAAACAATTTTGCTATCTTTGATTGAACCTGAGTTACTGCAGGACTTCAGCCTGTGGCCGGACATTAAATTAACTACTTATCATTTATGAAATCACGTCGTCAGTTTATAAGGATAGCAGGAGCAGGGATCCTGGCTGCAGGGGTCACACCCCTTGCAGCAGCGGAGACCTTAGGCCGCTCCGGTAATGATGCCGGGGAAGAAAAGTTTTCCCTTGGCATTGCAGGCTATAGCTTCAGGGAATTCACTGCTGAACAGACTATAGCCATGATGAACAGAATAGGTGTTTCAAACCTTTCGCTTAAGGATTTCCATATGCCCATGGATAGCAGCAGGGAAGTCATTCAAAGCACCCTGGCAAAATTCCGTGAGGGTGGTATAAATGTATATACAGTGGGTGTCGTCTATATGCGTACGGACGGATCGGTGGACCAGGCTTTTGACTACGCAGCCATGGCCGGCATGGATATGATGGTTTGTGCACCAAACTATGAATTGCTGCCATACGTCGAAGAAAAAGTAAAAAAATACAACATAAGGCTGGCCATCCATAACCATGGTCCTGACAATACCCTGTATCCCAATGCAACAGATATATGGGAACACGTGAAGGATCTCGACAACAGGATCGGTATATGCATCGACATCGGTCATACGACACGCGA
>JAVEZD010000002.1:45116-56168 GCA_034003165.1 Bacteroidales bacterium
GCAATAATTCTTGAGAATAAAGAGGGGGAGTTTTTGTTTTATATGAGGGACGATAAGCCTGAGATTCCTTTTCCGGCTCACTGGGACCTTATAGGAGGTCATGTGGAGGAAGGCGAGACCCCCGAAGAGGCGCTGGTAAGGGAAGTTAAGGAAGAACTTGGTTATGATCTGAAGGAGTACAGATTTTTCAGGAAATATACCTGCCTGAGTGGAGATGCCTATCCAAACATAAAATACATTTATCACGGTCCTTTCGATCTGCCTCTGGATGAGATAACACTTCTTGAGGGAGCCTGGCCCCGGTATTTCAAGCCAGAGGAGGTAAAGGATATACGGTTTGCCAATATACTTAAGGACATAGTGCTTGAATACATGGATAGCCATCCCAGGAATAATCCTGATGCTGATCAGTAGATAAACCGGGTGCTGCAGCATGATCTCATCATAGCTGCAAAGCTGTTTGTCAAAACGCGGAGAAAGCCTGAATTCTAAAGCATAGCGATGGTATTATTTGCTATGTGTCAAATATACAGTTGTTTATATCTTTAAACATCTTCCCTGTCACATTCCTTTCCTGATTTTGCCCGTGTATTTAGCATTCCTTTTGACTAACTTATATAATAAGGCGATTAATGCCGTGACAGAGGCTGTGTATGTACATTTCTTTATGACCAGGGTGTCAGGAGAGTCCCTTATTATCTTATATAGTGATGTTTACCGGCTTGTGTGCATGTAATATCACCTTTACTTTTATCCCTGAAAATAAAACAGGGAATTATGGAAACAATGTCACTGAATGCTGATGCCGGATATTACACCGATTACAACGAAAATGCCGGAACACAAAGAGAAGGTTCAGGGAGAACATCAAGAAATTTTAGTCCGGCTTTTGTTAACCTTATAGCAGAGGGAGGGATCAACTTCTTCAGATATCTTAAGAACATGGGTCTGCCCGGGGAGAAGGAGATGCTTTTGCTTTCCTCGAGGCACCATTACTATTATGATGCCAGTGATCTCAGGAGTGTGAAGGCCCTTATAAACCTTAAGAAGCTTAATGTAATAAGGCATCCCGATGTATTTCTGGGTTCGCTTGTACGAATGTTGCCCTATAATGCCAAATTTGCCGGTTGTTTTATTGACAGCAGCAACAACAAACACTCTTTAGGCAGTCGTCTTTCAGCCTTTGCCAGAAAGATTGTGAATGTTCTGGATTCCAGGATTGAGAGGAAGATGGACAGGACAAAGGTTGCAGGTCTGCTTGAGGAGCACGGATTGCAGATAATTGATATGACAGAAATTAATGGAGTGACATATTTTTACACTCAAAACCTTAACAGGATTTTTAATGTTTGAAACAATTTCATAAATTCGTAACAGTTTTGTCTTTATAGACATGTTGATGGCAGAATGCGAAACCATAGTATATGACATTGAAAGACAATAGGTTTATTGGTAAATTGCTATTGAAGGCGGGTCTGTTGATAATCGTATTCGCGGCTCTCTCATGTGCGACCACCGACAAAAGCGGGATGCTGGGAGAGGACGAGCTTTTTCTTACAAGGAAATATGTTGGCGATTTTGTCGATTTCCGCTATACTGGTCCCGAAAATTTCGGCGGACCCCATATAGTATGGATAAAGACTACCCAGGATTCAGTATACGGAAAGATTTCTGCTTATTCAAAAAAATGTGAATTCTCGCCAGGCGACAGACTTTTTATAAGGAGGGTCTATCAGGCTCCTGATATGATAGGATACTGGCGTTACCAGATTGAAAATGACGGTGACAGGAAGGTGTGGTATGAGATAAGCGCCTTTCAGCACGACAGTAAGGAGTTAGCTCAGAACTGGTTCTGAGCCGGTTTTAGTCAGAGCCTTCTGTTTTTTATTTCTTTTTCACCCCCGGATTTTCTTCTCAGAGGCTTACTTGTACTTAACGGGTTTTATCCATTACAGGCTCTCCGTTTCTTTAAAACGGATTTTTTTCTCATATGGAGATAGATTTAGTTAATATTATTTTGCAGAATAAATCAGATTACCTAAATTTATAACCCGTACAACCCTATTTCTAACCAGTCCTGTAATCATGAAATATCTCAACCGAGTAACCCTGTTAGTGCTTATTGCAGTTTTATTCTCGTGCAAACAAAAGGAAACCCCTGATCTTGAGGAGATGGCAAGGTTGTCATCACGTCCGGAGGCGGTACTTGTAAAAACTGAAATACTTGAAACTTCGACCTTCTATCATGAGCTTATAAGCAACGGGAAGGTCTCTTCGTCGCGCAAGGCTGTTGTCCCCTTCAGAGTCAGCGGGATGATAAAGGAACTGAATATTATAAACGGGCAGAAAGTAAATGAAGGTGATCTGCTTGCCGTCATTGAGGATTTTGAGTACCGATCGCGGCTGGAGACTGCTGAAAAGAATCTTGAAAAAGCAAAGATTAACTTTCAGGATGAGCTTTACAGCAGATATCTGGTAGCTGATACAGGGGGTATGCCGTCGGAGAGGACCAGGGTGATAAGGATCAGAAGCGGCCTTGATGATGCCGAAACGGCTCTTGAGCTTGCCAGATACAACTTTCAGAACACAAGGCTTTATGCTCCCATAAGCGGTATAGTGGCTAACCTTGAGGCCATGCAGTGGAATCCCTCTTCATCATATACCAACCTGTGCTCCATAATTAATGATGAAATAATGGAAGTAGCCTTCCCTGTCATAGAATCTGAATATTCCTTTCTGAGAGAGGGCATGCCGGTTAATATTATACCTTTTATTAACGATTCTACGATCATTAACGGGACTGTCACGCAGATCAATCCGCAGGTTGACGAGACAGGCATGATAAGGATAAAAGCTGAGTTCAGGAACGGCGGAAAGCTTATTGACGGTATGAATGTGAGGGTGGTGATAAGGAAGCCTGTTCCCGGACGCCTTGTTGTTCCCAAGGAGGCCCTGGTAATAAGGCAGGGGAAAGATGTGATCTTTGTAAGGCAGGATTCACTGGCCATCTGGAAATATGTCACAGTGGAATTTGAGAACAGCACAAGCGTATCGGTAAGTGAGGGGCTGGAACCGGGTGATCTGGTAATAGTCACAGGGAATGTCAATCTGGCTCATGAGACAATAGTAAGGGAGGAATGAGTAGCGAACGGCAAAAGGCGCCTTTACTGTCGGCATTTACTATAAATATAGTATTTGTTATGTTGATGGTAACCGGAGCGGCAATGATCCCCTTGCTGTCGCTCCAGCTAAATCCTACCCGTTATCTGCCGTCGCTCACAATAAGCTGGTCATGGCCCGAAGCTCCTGTGAGGGTTGTTGAACAGGAGGTGACCACCAACCTCGAAGGGGTTCTCACAACACTCACAGGGGTAAGGAAGATCACCTCATCGACATCGAACGGAGGAGGTAACATCACTGTGGAATTCGACAGAAATGCCGATCTGAATACAAAAAGATTTGAAGTTGCGTCTCTTCTAAGGGAAGCAGGAAAGAGGCTGCCCGAAAGGGTCTCATATCCGGTTATCTCAATGAATATGCCGTCGAACGAGTCAGGTTCATCAATAATTAGTCTTCAGCTTAACGGAAATGCCAGTTCTGCATTTATATACAATCTGGCTGAGGAAATGGTCAAGCCAGCCATTTCACGGGTTGCCGGAGTCTACAGCGTAAATGTATACGGTGCCACACCACGCGAATGGGAGGTGCTCTACGATCAGAGGAAGCTTGAGTCTCTGGGTCTTGCATCAGGAATTATTAGTCACGCCATTGGCAACTACCTTCTCGAACGCGAACTGGGCGGTGCTGATGAGATGATGCACGACGGACTCAGAAAAAGGACCTATCTGACTCTTACGGGTAATGGTCACGACAGTTTCTCATGGGACAGGATACCTGTGGCAAAGGCAGGAGGGAGGATAATTCACCTGACAGATCTGGCAACCGTGAAACTTAAAGATTCAAAGCCTCAGAGCTATTACAGGATCAACGGTCTGAATACAGTTAATATAAATATAAGTGCCGGAAGAAATGAGAATACAATAAAGGTTGCCGAAGGTGTTAAGACAGTCATCGATAAGCTTAAAGATGATCTACCCCCCGGCTACAGTCTTCGCGTTTCATCCGACAACACAGTATATCTTAAGAAGGAGATCTCGAAGAACATCTTCAGATCGGTTCTGTCTGTTATCCTGCTTCTTCTCTTTGTGCTTGTCATAAGCAGGGAGATGAAGTACCTTATTATAATAACAATAAGCCTTACCGCCAACATACTTATTGCCTTTATCTTTTACTATCTCTTCAGACTCGAACTGCACCTTTATTCCCTGGCTGGCATTACTGTATCGTTCGGAATAATAATAAACAACACCATTGTGATGGCCGATCACATCCGTTACCAGGGGAACCGCAGGGTGGCTATCTCACTGCTTGCAGCTACAGCCACCACTATAGGGGCTCTTGCTGTCATCTTTTTCCTCGATGAAGCTTCAAAGCTAACCCTGTCCGATTTTGCAGCTGTGGTGATAATAAACCTTACAGTATCGCTGGCCGTCGCTCTCTTTTTCATTCCCTCACTTATTGAAAAAATAGGACTTAGTCGTGAGTCGGGCCAGCTGGCGTTCAGGCGAAGGAGAAGGGTGGTCAGGTTGACAAAACAGTATATCAGGGCCATCGGCTATATAACAGGGCACAGAAAAGTACTTCTTGCAGTTGCCATACTTCTTTTCGGCCTGCCTGTCTTTTTTCTGCCTGATAAACTCGGGGAGGATACTGGAAGCAGCGGCTCCGATGCAACAGAGGTAACCTGGTTTCAGCGCTTATACAACCGTAGTCTGGGAAACACTAAATACGTTCAGGACATTAAGCCGGTAGTTGACAAGGTGCTGGGCGGAACATGGAGGATGTTCAGTGAAAAAACAGCCGGCAGCAGTTACAGGTATTACGGAGGTTCAGACGAGGTGCAGAGAACAACCCTGCGCGTCAGCGTAAACCTGGCGGAACAGGGCCTTACCATTGAGGATATAAACTATGTATGCGCTGGACTTGAGAACATGCTTGCCGCCTATGATGAGATAGACATGTTCACAACAAACATTTACAGTCCGGAAGAGGCTCTTGTCAATATTAACTTCAAGCCCGAACACGATTTTACCATTTTCCCTTTTATTCTTAAAATAAGGATAGAAGACTATATGAACGGGATTGGCAGCTACAATGCCTCTGTTTCAGGAGTTGGAAAAGCCTTTAGCAACGAAACTTATACTGACTATTTCATGACTACCTATAAAGTAATCATGAGAGGTTATAACTATGACCAGCTTTACAGCTATGCCGAAGCCCTGCGAGAACGGCTTACCGAAAGCGGGAAGGGGAGGATAAAGGATGTTTACCTTCTCGGGGCTGTTTATGAAGATTATATGATAGGAAGCAGAAACAGAAAGGTTTACAGGAACAGGCTCGGTATGGATAAATATTTCCTGTCTGAGAACGGTACCGATGTGGCCTTTGCCTATTCAGAGGCTGAGAAATATTCAAGGAGTACCCGGACACTTCAGGCTGCATTTATAGGGGGCGAAAGTGCGCCTGTACATATAAAGTCTATGCAGTCAGAGAAATATGACCTCTGGAGTCTCGACAACACCCCCCTCAGAACAGTCACAGGAAACAGCGTAAAGCTTAAGGATTTTGCTTCCATAACCAGGGAGATAACCGACAATACCATAAGCAGGGAAGACCAGCAGTATATCCTCACTGTCGGATATGATTTTGTAGGTAATGCAGAGCTGGGGAGGATGATACTTGACAGGAATATTGACGAGACCAATGCCCTGCTTCCTCTGGGATTCACGGCAAGAAGCGGTTTGTACTCATATTCGTGGGAGGAAGAAGGATCAAACTACTATCTGATACTGCTTGTGATACTTATTATTTATTTTATCTGTGCCATCCTCCTGGAATCATTCAGTCAGCCATTTGTTGTCATCTGCCTTATCCCTTTCTCCTTTATAGGGGTCTTCCTCACCTTCTCCGTAAGCAACATCCCCGCCGACGAAGGTGTCTTTGCGGCATTCATACTGCTTTGCGGGATAGTGGTAAATGCAACCCTTTACGTACTTAACGATTACAACAGCCTGAGAAGGAGAAGACCTGTGCTGTCAGCCAGGGTGGCTTATGTAAAAGCTTTTAACGGCAAGATCATACCTATAATACTTACCAATCTTGCCACTATAATAGGGCTCGTTCCCTTTCTGCTTACCGGAAGGGATGAGAGGTTCTGGTTTGCACTGGCTGCCGGAACCATTGGGGGGTTGATTTTCAGTATGGTTGGACTTATTATTTTTCAGCCACTTATGTTAAAGGCTCAGCAGACTATGAGCGGAGAAGTAGTTGAAGGCGGCCATGAGGGCAGGCATGGGGACAGGCACAGATGGCTGTCCCGATTAAGGTTCAGGAAAAATTCTGTAAAATAATACATAAGAGATGGTTCGTTTTCTGATAACAAGACCCGTGGCAGTGATAATGACATTTCTTGCCTTGTTACTGCTGGGAATAGTGGCCTCAGGCAGGCTGCCCGTATCATTGATGCCCGACATTGATATTCCTGAGATCACTGTGGCTGTCTCGCGGCCCGATGTCAGCGCCAGGGAAATAGAGAATACGGTGGTAAGTGTTATCAGAAGGAACCTGCTTCAGGTTCAGGGTATCGACAGGATAGAATCGGAGTCAAGGAACGGCAGCGCTCTTCTGAGGCTTTCTTTTAAATTCGGAAATGACATAGACCTGGCCTTTATGGAGGTAAATGAAAAGATTGACGGGGCTATGAATAACCTTCCGGTTGATCTCGAACGTCCAAGGATAATAAAGGCCAGTGCCACCGATATTCCGGTATTCATGCTTAACATAAGTCTTGCCGATCCCGATGCCGGAGATGAGGGCTTTATAGAACTGAGTGAGTTCGCAGAGACAGTAATCAAGAAGAGGATAGAACAACTGCCGGAGATAGGGATGGCAGATATCACCGGACAGATAAGGAGGGAGATTTATATAACTCCCGACGAAAGTAAGATGATTAGTCTTGGGCTCACTGACGATGACCTGGAGTCGGCTGTCAGACTTAACAACATTAATATAGGGAGTATCCTCGTCAAAGACGGTAAGTACCTGTACAACCTTGAATTCAGCTCATACCTTAAGGAAGTGGATGATGTTAAGGATATCTATATAAGGAAAGGGGACCGCATAGTGCAGATGAAAGATATTGCCACTGTTGGGATAAGGCAGGAAAGACCAAGGGGAGCTTATTATTCCAATGGCAACAGGGCGGTGTCGCTTGCGATTATCAAGGAATCGTCGGCAAGGATGTCGGACCTTGAGGAGAAGATGGGAGCAATGCTGGCAGTCTTCACTGAAGAATATCCACAGATGAGATTTGAGATATCGCAGGACCAGACAAGGTTGCTTGATTATTCAATATCAAACCTCAAGGGTAGCCTTCTGGCAGGCGGCCTGCTTGCCTTTCTTCTTATGTTCTTCTTCCTTAAGGACGGAAAATCACCGCTTATTATTGGCTTCAGCATTCCTGCAACACTGGTTATAAGCCTGCTTTTCTTTTATCTTATAGGGCTGTCGGTAAATATTATATCGCTTGCAGGACTTATACTCGGCATAGGTATGATGATTGACAACTCCATTGTTGTTATTGAGAACATAACACAGTGGACAGACAGGGGACTTTCGCTGGCCGATGCATGTGTAAAAGGTACCAATGAGATCGTTACTCCTCTTATATCAAGTGTTCTTGTGACCTGTGCCGTGTTTATCCCCCTTATCTTCCTGAGCGGTATTTCGGGAGCTATCTTTTACGACCAGGCAATAGCAATAGTGATAGGACAGGGAGTATCGCTTCTTGTCGGTATAACCCTGCTGCCTACCTTATATTATATGCTTTACAAAAACGGGAAGGAGGGTATTCTTACGGCTCTGGTTAAAAAAGTGAGTCTTAAGAATATTGAGGACAGATATGAAAGGGGGATGGATTTCTTTTTCAGGTACAGGACCATGACAATGATTTCTTTTGGTCTTATTCTTCTTTTTATGGGATGGCTGTTTGTTACTATGGAGAAGGAAAAGTTCCCTGTTGTCAAAAAAGATGAACTTGTTATATCGGTCGACTGGAACGAGAACATAACCCTTGATGAGAATCTTAAGAGAATTCTGGAGATGAACGGGTTAAACAACGATCTGCTGCTTCAGACAAACTCTTTCATAGGAGAGCAGCAGTTTCTTTTCAACCGCGATTATGACCAGTCGTATACGCAGGCAAAGGTATATATCAAAGCAGCCGGCTATGATGAGGCTGATGCTATCGGAAAAAACTGTTACAGTTTCATAAAGGATAAATATCCCGGAGCTCTTATCAATATAGGTGCTCAGCAGAACATCTTTGAAAAGATCTTTGATGCCTCAGCAGAGCCTCTCATTGCCGAGGTAAGCCTGATGAAGGAAAAAGAAGTGCCTCCTGTGGACCGGATGACGACGATCATAGAAGAGATGAGAAAAAGGTGGCCCGACGCCGGAATCTCGATGCCCCAGCTTGAAGACAAGATACATCTCAGGATAGACCCGGGCAGGCTCCTGCTTTATGATGTTGAGCCTGGTACTCTTTACAATACCCTTAAGTCATCGCTAAACCAGTATAATATAGGTGAACTGAGGTCTTCAAATGAACTCCTCCCCATTGTGCTTTCCGACAGGGAAAAACAGATAAGCGAAATCATATCCGCCGGATCTGTCCTTAACACCCGGGGAACATCAGTCCCGGTAAAAGAGATTGTAAGTGTAAAGCGTGAACATGACTATAAATCAATAATGGGAGGGATTAACGGAGAATATGTCCCTGTAAATATGAATATAACAACAAACAGACCTGCCACTGTCACTTCCGGTATAAGAAACCTCGTTACAGCCGATCCTTCACTTACAGTTAACTTCAGCGGGACACTCATAACCGGACAGCAACTCTTCAAAGAACTCTCGATAATTCTTGTTGTGGCTCTGCTGTTGCTTTATTTTATTCTTGCTGCCCAGTTTGAGTCACTTACCCAGCCCCTTATTGTGCTGCTTGAGATTCCCATTGATATAGCCGGAGCTCTGTTGCTTGTTAAGTTATGGGGTGGAACCATAAATATAATAACTATGATAGGTCTTATTGTCATGTCGGGGGTTATCATCAACGACTCAATACTTAAGGTTGATACCATAAATAACCTCAGGGCAGAAGGAATGGGACTTAAGGAAGCTATCTATACGGGTGGATCGCGAAGGCTTAAGCCTATAATCATGGTGGCCATGGCTTCGCTGTTTTCAACTGCGCCAATTCTCTTCAGTCAGGGTATGGGCTCAGAACTCCAGCGTCCCATGGCTCTGGCGCTTATAGGCGGTATGTCGCTTGGAACTGTTGTAAGTCTTTTCTTTATACCGCTGGCTTACTGGTATATATACAGAAGAAAAGAGGCAAGGAAATAATCCTGGTCTGAACCTCTGGATTACGTATATAAAAAAAGGCCTGCATGAAATACGCAGGCCTTCTGTTATGACAATGGTAAGTATTTATGGCAGAATGACTTCGTTAATCACATGTATAACGCCATTGGTTCCAAGGATATCTGTAGCGACTATTCCTGCATCAGCTGATCCGAGGCCAAGGGCTTCGTCTGTATCAGTTATGGTGAGTTCGCCAAGGTTGAGTTCGAATGTTCCACCAAGGGTTGTTACAGTTGTTCCCGTAAGGTTGGGGAGGTCGGTAGAGAACACCCTTGCATCAACAACATGGTAAAGTAATACTGCTTCAACTACAGGTATTCCTACTGCGGCAACCAGGGCATCGAAGTCAGCCACGCCTGCCAGATCGTAAAGTGATTCAAAGGCTGCATCGGTGGGCGCAAATACTGTAAATGGTCCGGTACCCGAAAGAGCGGTTACAAGGTCGGCCCCTGCAGGATCAGCTTCAACTGCCGAAAGAGCGGCCACCAGTTGTCCGAATTCTGCATCCTGGGCGGCCTGTGAAGCCGCTACTGCTATCTCAACAACGTTTTTTGAAGGAGGAAGCAGGGTTCTGTTTATCAGATGCACAACTCCGTTGCTGTAGTCAAGGGCCCCACCGGCATTGGTAGCAGCCGTGACTTTGGAGGTGCCGTTGATGAATGCACCGTTTGTGTTGACACTAAGATAAAAATCACCACCAAGGGTGGTTACAGCCGACCCGGTTGCAGGCAGAGTGTTACCAAATACTTCGCTTCCCAAAACATGATAGGTAAGTATCGGAGCAAGATCAGCCGCTGTAAGGCCGGCAACGCTTGTTATCCCTGCTGCTGCAAAAGCTGCATTGTCAGGAGCAAAAAGGGTGAGTGTTGCTGCAGGATTTGTAAGTGTTCCAAGAAGATTGGCCTTAACCACTGCTTCTGTAAGAAGTGAAAAGTTTTTGTTGAAATATGCAGGTTCAACAATTGTATTTACTATGCTCAGTTCAAGGGCAGGAACAAGAACCTCGTCAACGACATGCACCACGCCGTTGGTAGCCTTAAGATCAGCAGTTGTTACATCAGCACTGTTAATTTTTACAGAAGTACCGTTTATGTCAACAGTAAGTTTGTCATTTGCACCAAGCAGGGTGCCTACTGTCTGACCGTCAGTAAGATCCTTTGATTCAACAGCAGATCCTGAGATAACATGATATTTTAATATCCTTTCTACAACAGAAGCAGGGATATTGGCGGGATCATTCTGACCTATAGCAGCCAGGAGGGCTGTAAAGGCATCATTGGTGGGAGCAAAAACTGTAAAGGGACCAGTACCCTTTAGTGCATTGGTAAGACCGGCACTGTTTACAATTGCTACAAAGGTGCTCAAACTGGCATTTTCACCTGCAGTCTGGATAATGTCTTTGGTAGGAGTAGGCTCAGTTTCTTCCTTCTCACAGGAACCAAGAGTAAAAGCAGCAAGTAGAAGTAAAGCTGCAAAACTTCCGGATTTCAATCTTATCGTTTTCATAGT
>JAVEZD010000003.1:0-48396 GCA_034003165.1 Bacteroidales bacterium
TGTGCTTATACCTTCTTCCCGGAGTGCTTTAAGAGCCTGTGAACCTGAATAATCAAACTCGCCGGCTTCACCTATCTTAAGAGCACCGGAGCCCAGGATCACTACTTTTTTAATGTCATCTTTCATCCGTAAATAATTTTATTTTTTAAGGTTTGATAGCCTCCGCACGAGACGGGATAAGTAGTCCCGTTAAAGCTGCAGAACCCACATGTGCTATAGTTATTTACATGATTGTTTATGTATGGAATACATGTGGACTTCATATGAGGAATTTAGGGTTCAAAAATATGATAAATTTTCAAATAAGGCCTCAGTTTTTAAAAAAGTGTATATATTTGCATCTTTAACGTATAAATATGCAAAAGTCAAAAAGACTCTCCGAGATTGAAAAGATACTTGGTGAAGAGGTAATAACTTCACAGGAGGCTTTGCTCAGGAAGCTTCAGGAGAGGGGTAGCTTTTGCACCCAGGCAACACTGTCGAGAAATCTGAGGCAGCTTGGGGTAAGCAGGGTTCGTGATGGCAACGGGAATTATCGTTACTCTATAATAAACGACAGGAAAGTGCTGGCAGACCCGGGTTTAAAGATGAATATTGTTACGGTGATAAGGGATATAATAGACTCAAACGGGCTTATGGTTATCAGGACCATCCCTGGGAATGCAAATTCAACGGCCTATTACATCGATAACGCCGGAAGGCACGAGATAGCCGGGACCATAGCCGGTGACGACACTATTCTCGTCATCCCGCGGAGCGGGGTTAAGCCAGGGGAGCTTCACGAGTGTCTTGAAGCGATTCTCCCGGGCTTACACAGGCAGACGGGCAGAGAAAATGGTTAAGAGATTTTAATATAATGTAAGTTAAGAAAGAGAAAAAATGAAAGAAAAAGTTATTCTTGCGTACAGCGGAGGGCTGGATACATCAGTTATCCTCAAATGGTTAATTGAAAAGGATTATGAGGTTATAGCTTTTGTAGCCGACGTGGGCCAGGCCGATAACTTCGAGGAGTGCAGGAAGAAGGCGTTGTTACTTGGCGCCTCGAAGGTTGTTATTTCAGACCTTAAGAAGGAATTCATTGACGATTATGTTTTCAAAGCCATAATGGCCAATGCCATTTATGAGGAGAGATATCTTCTGGGTACTGCTCTTGCACGGCCTCTGATTGCGAAGAAGCAGATAGAGGTAGCTATTGAGGAAGGGGCGACTGCAGTGTCTCACGGTGCCACAGGAAAGGGTAACGACCAGGTTAGGTTTGAACTTTGCTACTACGCCCTGAAACCGGATATTAAGGTCATCAGTCCATGGAAAGACAAGGAGTTTCTTGATACTTTCAAAGGCAGAACCGATCTTCTCAAGTATGCAGCCGATCATAAGATCCCGGTGAAAGCCAGTATTGACAAACCATACAGCGAAGACGACAACCTGATGCATATCAGTCATGAAGCAGGTATCCTCGAGGATCCCATGTTTGCCATGCAGAAGAATATGCTTGAGAAAATGGTTTTGCCCCAGGATGCTCCCGACAAGGAGACGAGGATTGTTGTTTACTTCAAAAACGGCTTACCTGTTAAGATTGTAAATAAGGAAGACGGTACTGTAAAAGAGGAATCGTACGAGTTGTTTGTTTATCTGAATGAGCTTGCCGGAAAAAACGGTATTGGGCTTCTCGACATGGTTGAAAACAGGTTTGTTGGTATCAAGTCGAGAGGTGTATATGAAACACCGGCAGCAACCGTGCTTCATCTGGCACACAGGGATATTGAAGGTATAGCTATGGACCGTGAGGTGATGAGACTGCGTAACATGCTTACACCAAAGTTTGCCGAGCTTATTTACTACGGCTTCTGGTTCAGTCCCGAGATGGATTTCCTCATGGCAGCAATGGAGAAGAGCCAGGAGCTGATTGACGGGAGTGTTCACCTCTGCCTTTACAAGGGCAATGTGATAGTTGAGGGACGTGAATCACCGTCTTCACTGTATAACAAGAACCTGTCGAGCATGGATATTGAAGGAGGTTTTGATCAGACCGACAGCCGTGGCTTTATAAGGATAAACGCCATAAGGCTTATGGCTCACAGGGCTATAATAGAGGAAAGCAGGAAGAAGAAATGATTACAGGGCAAGGATCTTTCATTAAAAAAGCCGGAAATGAAACTTTGGGAAAAAGGGATTGACCCCGAACCAGCAATAATAGATTTTACTGCCGGGAAAGACAGGGAGACCGACCTGTGTCTGGCAAGGTGGGATATTACAGGTTCGATGGCGCATGTTATCATGCTTCAGGAAACAGGGCTTATCACTGAAGATGATAAAAAGTCTCTGCTTAAAGCCCTTTTTAAGCTTCTTGAAGTTGACGGGGAAGGTAAACTGGTAATTGAGCCAGGAGTCGAAGACATCCATTCGCAGGTTGAGAAGGAGATGTCGGCCCTTCTTGGACCGGCCGGCAAGAAGATACATACAGGCCGGTCGCGAAACGATCAGGTTCTTCTTGACATAAGGCTTTACACAAGGGAGGAGATTGACAGTCTGGCCCTGCTCACAGGCAGCCTTTTCGAAAAGCTTCAGCTGCTGAGCGAACAGAATAAAGAGGTACTTCTTCCGGGCTATACTCATATGCAGCCTGCAATGGTGTCATCGTTTGGCATGTGGTTTGGCTCATGGGCTGAAGCCCTGGCTGATGATATACTGCTTCTGTCTTCAGCCCGTTCGATGAACAACAGGAATCCCCTGGGAACGGCTGCCGGCTACGGGACTACACTGCCAATCAACAGGCACCGGACGGCAGAACTGCTTGGATTTGATGATCTGCTTTATAACTGTGCATATGCCAGTCTTAGCCGTGGCAAGATTGAGCAGGCCGTAGCGTCAGCCCTTGCATCGCTGGCCCAGACTCTGGGCAGGCTCTCGATGGATATCTGCCTTTTTATGAGTGCTGAATTCCGCTTTATTGATTTTCCCGATGAGTATGTAACAGGCTCGAGCATCATGCCTCAGAAGAGGAACCCCGATGTCTTTGAACTGATCAGGGCCCGGTCGAATGCACTTCAGACCCTGCCGGCCCAGATTTCGATGATAGTTCATAACCTGCCTTCAGGTTATAACAGGGATCTTCAGATTCTAAAGCAACCTGTCTTTGATGCCTTTACCAATCTGAAGGAGATGATGCGCATCCTTCTGCTGATGCTTGATAATATAAGGATAAGGAAAGACATCACAGATAATCCCCTTTACAATACTATCTTCAGCACTGAGGAAGTTAACAGGCTGGTAAAAGAGGGCATGCCTTTCAGGGATGCTTACAAGGCAATAGCCGGTAAGGTCAGGGATGGTTCCTTCACACGTACCTCTGTTTCGGATTATGTTCATGAGGGTAGTATAGGCAACCTGTGCAACGATGACATTGCCCGAATCTTTGCTTCGAGGATGGAGTGTTTCAAAAACATACCCGCTTCAGCATATGCTTCGGAAATGATGAAATACAGCTAAAGAAACCGTAGCTCAGGGAAGCCCGGCATGGTTCCTCCTTAAAAGGATGGACTGTGCCGGGCTTCATATTAAACTACTGCAGGAAGTTTACCCGAGTGATTTCTCTATGTTCTCAATGAATACGTCGAACAGAAAATCTGTATCTGTTGGTCCGCCCGAGGCTTCGGGATGAAACTGGGTTGAGAAATAGGGCTTTGACCTGTGGCTCATACCCTCGTTAGTATTATCGTTGATATTTATGTAAAGCGGCTCCCAGTCGTTCCCCAGGGTGTCGTTGTCAACTGCAAAGCCATGGTTTTGCGATGTGATATATGCTTTATCTGTTCCGACTCTCAGGACGGGCTGGTTATGACTTCTGTGTCCGTATTTGAGTTTATAGGTGTCGGCTCCCGAGGCCAGGGCCATAAGCTGGTTCCCCAGGCATATGCCGAAGACAGGTTTCCCAAGGTCAAATGAACGCCGGATGTTGCTTATTGTAGTCCCGCACATCTTGGGATCTCCCGGCCCGTTCGAAAGGAAAAGTCCGTCATAGTCCTCACTATGGTAGTCATAATCCCATGGTGCCCGTATGATAGTTGTATCACGCTTCAGAAGGTTCCTTATTATATTGTATTTTACTCCGCAGTCCACAAGCACAATACGGTATTTGCCGTTTCCGTAAACCTTCTTTTCCCTGGTACTCACCTCCGCTACCAGATTTACCTTATTAGGATCGTAAAAAGCTGTTTCTTCTCCTTCCGGTTCGAGTTTGCCCAGCATGGCTCCTTTTTCCCTTATCCTTTTGGTGAGAGCCCTGGTGTCGATGCCGAAGATACCCGGTACCTTGTTTCTGCCCAGCCATGCATCAAGGCTTTCAGATGCGTTCCAATGACTGTATTCGAAAGAGTAATCAGAAACTATAAGTCCCGAGATATGAATGGATGATGACTCATAAAACATCAGAAGGTCATTTTCCTCGCTCTTCCCGGGGGCACCGTAATTGCCAACCAGGGGATAGGTAAGACAGAGTATCTGTCCCCTGTATGACGGGTCAGTCAGGCTTTCGGGATAACCCGTCATTGCTGTATTGAACACAACTTCCCCGGCAGCGGCACATCCGGCCCCGAATGACCAACCGTTGTAGATAGTACCGTCCTCAAGGGTCAGCCTTACTTTTCTTCTCTTATCCATCTTTTTTATCTTTTAATCGTGTCAATGCATTTTCAATCTGTACCATTGCCCTTGCAACAACAGCGGCTGTCGTTCCAAGGTTCATCCTCATGAACCCTTCGCCTCCGGGACCGAAGGCTGAGCCTTCGTTCATACCTACGGCAGCTTCCCTAACAAAGAAATCGCTTAGTTCTTTCCCGTTCATACCCATGGCCCTGCAGTCGAGCCATATCATATAGGTGGCTTCCGGGGATACAGGTTTAATAAGGGATCCGGGGTTCCCGAGTGACTTTGTAACAAGGCTTACATTCCCGGCTATATATGAGGTAAGTGCATCTACCCATTTATGGCCTTTGGCGTAAGCGGCTGCCGAAGCAACCGTACCAAAAATATTACCGTTTCCTATATGCAGACTTTCAAGGGTTTTCCTGAATTTATCCCTGAGCAACGGATCTGAAATAATTACAGACGAGGTTGACAGTCCTGCCAGGTTGAATGTCTTGCTCGGTGCAATACATGTCACGGTCCTGCGTGCTATTTCTTCAGATAAGGATGCCAGTGGAGTATGTTTATTGCCCGGCAGAACAAGGTCGCAATGGATCTCATCAGATATCATAAGAATATCCCGTTCAAGACAGATCTCTGCCAGAGAGGTCAGCTCGTCCCTTGTCCAGCACCTGCCCACAGGGTTGTGCGGGTTAGAGATGAAGATCATCTTTGTATCCTTGTCTATGCTTCCGATGAGGGCATCGTTATCCATGCTCCACCTGCCTTCATATTCAGATAACCTGTTGTAAATAAGCCGGCGGCCATGATTTTCGACTGCCGAAAAGAAGGGGAAATAAACCGGAGGCTGGACAATGATGCCGTCGCCGGGTTCAGTGAAAGCCAGAGTGCACAGATTTAGGGCAGGAACAATCCCCGGGGTGAAAATAATCCAGTCCTTCTCAGTCTCCCAGCTGTGACGGTCACGTAGCCATGAGATGATAGAGGTGAAATAAGCGGAGGGGCGTACTGAATATCCGAAGATCTCATGATCCAGTCTTCTCCTCAACTCCTCAACGATGAATACGGGGGTCCTGAAATCCATGTCAGCAACCCACATCGGAATAAGGTCCCCGACCCCGAATACCTCTTTCCTGAAATCATACTTGAGGCAGTCGGTTCCTTCTCTCGGAACCGTTTCATCGAAATCCCAACTCATTAAAACAATGGTTTTTTCAGGGGGTTAAAGATAAGGAAAAATGGCATACTGAAATTATGTAAAAAAAAAGTTTGGCTTTTACCCGTGGGTTGTTAAAAAAAACGGATATTAGCATATTGTTTATGCTGTCTACCTTTATTTTTATTAAAGGGCAACAGGCAAATTTCTATATTAATAATATTTGTTATTTTTATGGGCGTTTTTAAAGGTGTTAAATCAAAACTTTCCTAAGATGAAAAAAAGAATAGCAGTTGTAATACTCCCGGTTCTGATAGCAGTAATTATACTTTCACCATCGTGTAAAAACAGGGCTGCCGATAAGGAACAGAAAAAAGTTGAAATAGAGCAGGTTAAGACCCTGGAGTCGGAAATTGGAAAGAATGTTTATCCATTACCTACATCTGCAGAGGTTATAAAAATGCTTACCGAACTTCAGGTTGGATACATCGTCGGTATCTCCAATCCTGTTGAAAATGCAAAGAAGTATTTCACGGGCACCAACCGGGCAATCAACATGGGAGTATATGGTGCGGATCTCAGTTATGCCACTTTGTACAACATGCAGCAGGAAGTTATAAACTATCTTGACGCCATCCGGGTTCTGGCCAACGAGCTGAATATGTCAGAAGTTTATGATGAGACGCTATACGACAATATAAAGGCCAACTTTGACAACAGGGAAGCGCTGGTTAAGATTCTCACTGATGCGTATAACAACACCTATGCAAAGCTTAGTGAGAACAATCAGCAGACTCTTGCCCTTCTTGTAGTCGGCGGTGCCTGGGTTGAAGGTATGTACCTTACTACCCATGTCTCGGAAGCCGCTTACCAGGTTTCAGGCATTGCCAGGGTTCTTCTTGAGCAGAAGGCATCTTTCGAACTTTTCCTTGAAATAACAAAACCATACGAGCAGGATCCCGGGATAAGCGATTTCCTGAAGATTCTTGATCCTGTCAAACAGGTTTATTCTACCATAGAAACAAGTCTGACCAATGAGAACATCATTGATCTGACAAAAGCCATTGAAGGAGTAAGGGCACAAATTGTATTATAATACATCCAATATAAGGTGACCGCAAAGTCTTATCTTTGCGGTCTTTTTTATTTTTTCTGATCTATGAGGGAATCCGTATTACTTGCGCTGATACATATTTTTGCCATTGTGTCGACAATCAACCCGGGGGGAATAACCTCGAGGGGCAAAAAGATACTGCGCAGCTATTTACGAAGATACCTCAACCGGGAACTGGAAGAGGAGTATTATGCTCTTTTTGAAAATAACCTTGAGTTTTATTCAAATGAGCTGAAAAGCGTTGACAAGTCTGAGCTGGCCGACGAAGATTCCCTGATTACCTTCCAGATTACCAATATATGCCGTCAGATCAAGAAGGGCCTTTTTCTTGAGGAAAGGATGATAGTCTTTCTGCAGCTTCTGGAATTCACCTCCGAGGACGGGAATGTTTTGGACCAGGAGCAGACTATCATCGATATTGTTGCCAGGACCTTCAATATCTCTAAGAAGGAATACGATAATGCTTCAGCCTTCATGATAGGAAGGAACTACGACAGGGTCTCATCCGACTGCATCCTGATAATTGAAAATGAGAACCCGAAATACTGGGCTTCATCACAATATACCAACTATGACAAGTGGAGGCATATAAGGCTGAAGGGTTTCAGGGGGCAGCTTATAGTACTTCATATAGAAAGTACAGGATCGCTTGTCATGACCTATGACGGGCCTCAGACATTGTATTTCAAGGGCCGGGATATAATTGCCTGCAGGCCTTATCTCCTCGAACGCGGGGTAAACATAAAAGGGCAGGGCCTGGAACCAATTTATTACTCAAGGATTTACAAGAAATTTGTTTCAAGAAAATTCCCGGAGAAGATAATTTTTGAAGGGCACAACGTTGAATATCTCTTTAAAAATTCAGATAACGGGATCAAGAAAATGAATTTCCGGATTGAGTCGGGGAACCTTACAGGCCTTATGGGAGGCAGTGGTGTAGGGAAGACCACTATGCTCAATCTTCTTAACGGGAAGCTGAAGCCCCGCAGAGGCAACCTGTATATTAACGGGTATGATATTCATGATGAATCAGATAAGCTTACCGGACTGGTTGGATTTGTTCCCCAGGATGATATGCTTATAGAGGAACTCACCGTTTACCAGAACCTTTATTTCAATGCCAGGCTTTGCTTTGGTGATTTTACAGAAGACCAGCTTAATGTAACCGTCGATAAGGTCCTGGCCGACCTCGACCTGGCCGATATTAGGGATCTCCAGGTGGGTGACCCTCTCAACAAAATGATTAGCGGCGGACAGAGGAAACGCCTTAACATAGGTCTCGAGCTGATGCGCGAGCCCGCGGTACTCTTTGTTGACGAGCCAACGTCAGGCCTTTCTTCATTCGATTCGGAGAAAGTAATGATGCTTCTTAAGCATCAGGCCATGACCGGCAAGCTTGTTTTTGCCATTATCCATCAGCCTTCCTCGGGCGTACTTAAGATGTTTGACCGTCTCTGGATCCTCGACAAAGGAGGCTATATGATATATGATGGGGATCCGGTTGAGGCGCTTGTTTATTTCAAGACTGAGACATCGCAGGCTAATGCCGCTGAAAGCGAATGTCCCAATTGTGGTAATATCGAAACTGACAGTATACTGCATATTATTGAGGTAAAGACTATAGATAATACAGGATATGCCGGGAAGGAGAGGCAGGTCAGCCCCAGGGAATGGAATGAGAGATACAAGAGGAAGATGATGCCTGTTATTGAGAAAGTACCTGATAAACAGCCACTTCCTCAAAGCCTGTTCAGAGTTCCCGGGAAAAAGGAACAGATAAGAACCTTCATCAGGAGGAATATAACCCGTAAACTTGCTGACAGGCAGTATATGACAATCAACCTGCTTGAAGTCCCCCTTCTGGCATTTATCCTGGGATATATCTCGAAGTACAGTGAAAACGGGGAATACATCTTTTCGGCCAACAAAAACTACCCCGTATTCCTGTTTATGTCGGTTATAGTTGCACTTTTCATAGGACTTACTGTAAGTGCTGAGGAGATTTTCAGGGACAGGAAGATTCTTGAGAGAGAGAAATATCTAAATATAAGCAGGTTGAGTTATCTTGTGTCGAAGATAAACTTCCTTTTTGCTCTCTCGGCTATCCAGACTCTCATCTTTGTGGTTGTTGCAAACCTTATTCTGGAGGTAAGAGGGATGTTATTCCAGCAATGGCTAATACTGTTTTCAACAGCCTGCTTCGGTAATATACTGGGCCTTAATATCTCGGCGGGTATGAGGACAGCTGTTAGCATTTACATCCTTATACCACTGCTTCTTGTGCCCATGCTTCTGCTCGGGGGTGCCATGATCAAATTTGATGACCTTCACAAATCAATAAGCAGGAAGATATATGTCCCGGTGGCCGGCGATATCATGGTTACAAGGTGGGCATATGAAGCCCTTATGGTCGAAGAGTTTAAAAACAACAGGTTTGAGAAGCCCTTTTTCAGCTTCGATATGGAGATAAGCCAGAACGACTGGTATGCATCATTCCTGGTCCCGACGCTGAGAGTAAACATTGAAGAGAGCAGGGTCTCGGTTAAGGATCCTGACTATGCTGTTTTTAATGAAGATAATCTGAGAAAGATCAGGTTTCATATAAATGAGGTATCGGAGCTCACCGGTCTGGAGCCCGGAAGCTGGGAGCAAAGGCTTAATCCGGAGGATTTCAATGAGATGGTTGCCATGGAAGCAAAAGCCTATCTCGATACTGCAGGACTTGCTTTCAGAGAAAGAAGCCGTCGTGTATCGGTCAGTCGTGATTCACTGTATAAGCAGATCATGAATGATCTGGGAGAAGAGGCTTTTCTTGATGGAAGGGACAGGGATTATAATGAGAGTGTGGCTAATTTCGTGCTTAACAGGCTGGCCACCAACAGAATTTATGATTCGGGCAAAAGGCTGGTCCAGAAAGCCGACCCTGTCTTTATGAAGCCGGGATCAAAGGCAGGACGTGCACACTTTTTTGCTCCCTTTAAGCAGATAGGAAAGCTGAGGATTGACACCCTGCTTTTCAATGTGATGGTAATATGGTTTATGTCAGGCTTCCTGTTTGTAACACTTTATTATAATATCCTTAAACGTTTCATTGTGTTTCTTGAGTCGCTCAAATTACCTCTCTGGAGGAAGTTCGGAAGGGAGTTGCTTCAGTTTTAATGATCTGATCACATAAGTTTATGAACAGGGTAAAACCAAAAAAGAGTCTTGGTCAGCATTTCCTGAAGGATAAGGCTATTGCCAGGAAGACAGCCGGATCGCTTTCAGGAATTGGCTATTCATCGGTACTTGAGATAGGTCCCGGGATGGGTATCCTGACTGCCTGCATTATAGAACTGGGCTTTAAAGACTTCCGGGTAATTGAAATTGATGACGAGTCGGTTACTTTTTTGAGGGAGCATCTTCCTGAGATGACTAATATAATAAGGGGTGATTTCCTGTCTTTCGATCTGGAGTCGGCTTTCCCGGGGAAGCTTGCAATAATCGGTAATTTCCCATATAATATTTCCTCCCAGATACTATTCAGGGTGCTTAAGTACCGCCATATGGTTGCCGAGGTTTGCGGCATGTTCCAGAAGGAAGTGGCAGAAAGGATCTGTGCTCCTCCGGGATCAAAGACCTATGGGATTCTTAGTGTGCTTGTGCAGGCCTACTACAGCGCCGAATACCTCTTCACCGTGCCTGAACATGTTTTTAGTCCTCCACCGAAAGTAAAATCGGGAGTGTTAAGGCTCCGGAGAAATGAAACTGACAGGCTGGATTGCAACGAAGAACTTTTCTTCAAAGTTGTAAAAGCGGCGTTTAACCAGAGGAGAAAGACTCTAAGGAACTCAATACGGTCGGCCTTCATACTTACCAGGGATGATTTTCCGGGTTCGGAGCTACGTCCCGAGCAGCTTTCAGTAAAGCAGTTTACTGAACTTACCATATGGATTGATGAGCACCGGAAAGACTCAGAATGAGAATCCGATAGCGTCGACAGGATTCATTCGTGCAGCACTGTAGGCGGGAGCATAACCGGCCACAACACCTATGGTTGCTGAAATGAACATGGCAAGTAAGGCATTCCCCGGTGTCAGATGCATATCGAGTTCGTAAAGGTAGTTTATCCCGAGCGTGGCAATAAATATAAGAAAGAGTCCCAGAATCCCGCCCATCACTGAAAGGACAACCGACTCTGTGAGGAACTGCTGAAGGATGAAACTTTTTTTTGCTCCCAGAGCTTTCTGGATCCCGATAATATTGGTTCTTTCCCTGACAGAGACATACATAATGTTTGCAATGCCAAAGCCTCCCACTATGATTGCAAAGCCACCGATAATCCAACCACCCATGTTTATACCCTGGAAGACGGCATCAAAGCCCTGCGAGAGCATGCTTGACCTGTTAACTGAGAAATTGGAATCCTCGGCCGGCTTAAGCCTTCGCGAGGCCCTTAGTATCATTGTTATCTCGTCCGAAAGCTCCTGAACCTTAACTTCGGGCCTGGCCCTTACCATTATCTGGGCATCTATGAAGCGGTTTCGCAGGTTCATGAAGTTCCTGCCAAAGTTCAGGGGGACAAGGGTAACCTGGTCGACATTGCTCAGACTGATTCCACCTTTTCCTTCTTTCTTGATGGTGCCTATTACTGTTGCTTTATATCCGGCAATAGTGACCTCTTTGCCAACAGGATCTTCGTTGTCAAAGAGTCTTTCGGCGACCTCGGCACCCATAACTGCTACATGGCTCCCGCTTGTATAGTCAAAGGGAGAGAAATATCTTCCGCTGCCAATCTCAAAGCTGACAGCCTTGTCGAGGTCGGCAGTTACCGAACCAACGATGGCATCTTCGGCTATGTTATTCCTGAATTTAATGTTCTCATTTTCAAATGCTCCGAAGGAAACAGTCTCTGCCCTGGTTGATTTATCGATAATGGCCTGATAATCATCCAGACCTACTGAAGGCCAGCTGACCAGATCCCACCAGTTGATATCCGAGTCAAACGACCAGGGGTATTTCTGAACATATACCACATTACTACCCATGGTGTTTATGCTCTTACGGATCGAATCTCCCATCCAGTCGATGACAGTAAAAACTGAAATGATGGAGAAGATTCCGATTGTTATGCCAAACAGTGAGAGGAAGGTCCTCAGCTTGTTGACTACTACAGAATTGTAGGCAAATAATACACTTTCCCTGAAAAGCCTGAAATACATTACCACGGATTGGCGTTTATTAATTACAGTGGATCAAAGATACAAAAATCCGTCATCATGGAATCATTTGCTCATATTCATAATTATTTTGCATTGAGGATATTAAAAAAATATCTATTTTTAATCGCCATAAAACTCAGGGAGCGACAAATCATAACCTTCAGATAATGAATGAAAAAAAAATCAAGAGTGCACTGGTCTCTGTATATTATAAAGATGGCCTCGGAGAAATAATAAAAGCCCTTCATGAGGCTGGTATCAGGATCTTTTCAACAGGAGGAACTTATAGTTTCATAAAGGATCTCGGGTATGAGGCGGAGACTGTTGAGAGCCTTACAACCTATCCCTCAATACTTGGAGGCCGTGTAAAGACTCTTCATCCATCGGTTTTCGGAGGTATCCTTGCCCGCAGAAACAATCCTGAAGACCTGGGACAGCTGGAGCAGTATGGAATACCGGAGATGGATCTTGTTATAGTTGATCTTTATCCCTTCGAAGCCACAGTAAGGGAGACAGACAATGAGGATCAGATAATTGAAAAGATAGATATAGGCGGCATATCCCTTATAAGGGCTGCTGCAAAGAATTACAGGGATGTTGTAATAATCTCCGGAAAGGATCAGTATCCTGAACTACTTAGTCTCCTTATCGAAAGGAAGGGGATAAGTTCCCTTGAAGAGAGAAGGTATTTTGCTGCAAAGGCTTTCATGACTTCCTCGGGCTATGACACGGCAATTTTCAGATACTTCAACAGAAAAGAAAAGCTCACGGCATTCAGGGAGAGTGTCGATACTTACTATCCGCTCAGATACGGAGAGAATCCTCACCAGAAGGCTGTCTATTTCGGCGATCCTGATTCGGTATTTGAAAAGTATCATGGCAAGGAGATCTCCTTCAACAATCTTCTTGATGTTGATTCTGCTGTAAACCTTATAGACGAATTCGATGAAACAACTTATGTTATCATCAAACACAACAATGCATGCGGAGTTGCTTCAAGGGCTACTGCCACCGAAGCCTGGAAGGATGCTCTGGCCTGTGATCCTTTGTCAGCCTTTGGCGGAGTGATAATAACAAACCGACCTGTTGAGGAGGATACGGCCCTTGAAATAGACAAGCTCTTTTTTGAGATTATTATAGCTCCATCATACAGCGACAATGCACTTGAGGTTCTCAGGCATAAAAAGAACAGGATTATTCTCCGGCGTAAGACATCAGAACCTGCCTCGCATTCATTCAGGTCGGTCCTTAACGGCGTTTTATGGCAGGAGAAGGATTTAAGCAGGGAGCTTTCAGGTGATATGAGACCTGTTACCGGAAGAACCCCTTCTGCTGACGAAACGGAAGACCTTATTTTTGCCAATAAGATAGTCAAGCACAGCAAGTCTAATGCTATAGTTTTGGCACATAACAGGCAGCTGTGCGCCAGCGGAATAGGTCAGACATCAAGGGTGGATGCTCTTAAGCAGGCTATTGAAAAAGCCCGTAACTTTGGCTTTAATCTTAACGGTGCAGTTATGGCTTCGGATGCCTATTTCCCTTTCGGTGACAGTGTGGAGCTGGCCCATAAGGCTGGCATCGCAGCCGTTGTCCAGCCGGGAGGATCGGTTCGTGACCAGGAATCAATTGACTATTGCAATGCAAATAATGTGGCAATGGTATTTACAGGGATCAGACACTTCAAACATTAAGCTTCATAAAAAATTAACTCTCGCATAATGGGACTATTTTCTTTTTTGACTCAGGAAATTGCAATTGACCTCGGAACTGCAAATACAATAATTATCCACAACGACAAGATTGTTGTGGATGAACCTTCAATAGTTGCACTCGACAAAAACTCAGGGAAGCTTATCGCCATTGGCGAGACTGCCAGGCAGATGCATGGGAAGACCCACGAAAACATTAAGGTGATAAGGCCTTTACGTGATGGGGTTATTGCCGACTTTAATGCTGCCGAGCTTATGATCAGGGGTATGATAAAGATGATCAACAAGGGGCCAAAGTTTTTTTCGCCATCGCTAAAGATGGTTGTCTGTATCCCGTCGGGAAGCACTGAGGTTGAAATAAGGGCTGTGCGTGATTCATCCGAACACGCAGGCGGACGGGATGTATATATGATCTATGAACCAATGGCGGCAGCCATAGGTATCGGACTGGATGTGGAGGCCCCCGAAGGATGCATGGTTGTCGATATCGGTGGCGGTACGACAGAGATAGCTGTAATAGCTTTGGGTGGTATAGTATGCAATAAGTCAATAAGAATTGCCGGAGATGGATTCACTGCTGATATACAGGCTTATATGAGGCATCAGCATAACATTAAGATTGGCGAGAAGACAGCAGAGGATATTAAGATCGCTGTCGGAGCTGCCCTGCCTGATATTGATAATCCCCCGGCCGACTATATTGTCAGGGGTCCCAATATTATGACCTCTCTTCCAATCGAGATTCCGATCTCATACCAGGAGATAGCCTATTGCCTCGATAAATCGCTTACAAAGGTTGAGGCTGCCCTGCTGAGTGTTCTCGAACAAACGCCGCCTGAACTATATGCTGATATAGTAAACAAGGGTATTTACCTGGCGGGAGGAGGAGCTTTATTGCGTGGGCTTGACAAACGCCTGGCTGACAAGATAAATATTCATTTCAATGTTGTTGAGGATCCGCTTCACGCTGTCGCAAGAGGAACCGGGGTCGCCCTGAAGAATGTTGAGAAATTTCCATTCCTGATGAGATAAACCTGAAAACGTGAATGAGGAATCTGCTTAATTTTATTGCCAGATACAATAACCTGATAGTCTTTCTGATTCTTGAAGGTATAGCATTTTCCCTGCTCGCCACCGGTAACAGCTATCATAACAGCAGGCTTATAAAAGGTATAAGGGGAATCACCTATGGTATTGAAAGGAAGGGTTCGGATATACGCAAATATCTTCAGCTTAATGAAATCAACAGGGCACTCGCAAGCGAGAATTCATACCTGAAGAATAATATAGAACGTCTCATAAGGCAGAGCAGTATTGAATCAGGAGAAATAGCCGATACCATGTATCAGCAACAATATAATTATATTGTTGCTGAGGTGGTTAATAATTCTGTCAACAAGCAGAAGAATTTCATTACAATAGACAAAGGCCTTCGTCATGGCATAACTACAGATATGGGTGTGGTTACCAACCAGGGAATTGCCGGGGTTATTGTCGGGACTTCTGAGAATTATTCAGTGGCAATGTCGTTACTTAATATAGACCTTAAGATAAGCGCGAGACTGAAGTCGAACGGTTATTTCGGATCGCTGAACTGGGACGGCACAGACTACAGGCAGGTGGTACTTAATGAAATACCACAACATGTGAATGTGCAGACGGGTGATACAGTTGAGACGACAGGCTTTTCAGCAATGTTCCCCGAAGGTGTGATGATCGGGACTGTTGCGGAGGTCGGGCAGACCGGCAGTGATTTTTATATGGTTAAAGTGCAGTTGACAGAGGATTTCAGAAGACTACGATTTGTAAATGTGGTGGGCAACCTGATTAAAACTGAAAGGTTGCAGCTTGAAGAGGAGTATCAATGATAAATTCTGTTATAAGATATGGCTTTGTGAGTATCCTGCTGATCATGCTTCAGGTGCTGTTTTTTAATAATATCCAGTTCAGTGGCTATATTAATCCTTATGTCTATATAATGATTATCCTGTTGCTTCCCACCGAGCTGCCCCAATGGGTTGTGCTGGTTGCGGCGTTTATTACAGGACTTATAATTGACTTCTTCTCGGGTTCGCCGGGGATGCATGCCTCTGCAACCGTTATGGCAGCTTTTGCCAGGCCTTATATCCTTGGACTCATCTCGCCCCGTGACGGCTATGAAACCGGCTCTTCCTTATCCATGGCCAATTACGGCATCAAATGGTTTCTTATCTATTCAACCTCAGTGGTATTTCTTCATCACCTGGTTCTGTTTTATCTTGAGGTGTTCAGGTTCGATGACTTCTTCAGAACCTTTCTTAGGGTTCTACTTAGTTCATTATTCACCCTTGCTTTTATTTTTCTGCTTGAGTATTTCAGGAAAGGGAAGTCAAGAACAAGGATATGAAAGATCCGTTCATAAACAGGAAATACATAATAATGGCAATGATTGCCGTTTCTGTTTTTATCATTCTGATAAGGCTCTTTTTTATTCAGGTTATTGACGACTCGTACAGGCTTTCGGCCGACAACAACGTACTAAGATATGTAACTCAATATCCGGCGAGGGGACTTATTTACGACAGAAACGGCAAGTTGCTGGTCACCAATCAGGCTGCCTACGATCTGATGGTGGTCCCGGCTCAGTCTCAGGAGATGGATACTCTGGCATTCTGTGATCTGACAGGGATAACAATCGATTCTTTCAGGCAGAGGATGAAGAAAGCGGTAAACTATTCAAGAAGGGCTCCGTCTCTCTTTCTTGAGCAACTTTCGGCCGAGACCTATGCTACACTTCAGGAGAAGATGTTCTCATTCCCCGGATTCTATGTACAGCCCAGAACCCTCAGAAAGTATACCAAACCCATTGCTGCCCATATACTTGGATATGTAAGTGAGGTGGATGACAGGGCAATCAAACGTGATGCGTACTATAAACCAGGGGATTACATAGGTAAACTGGGTATAGAGGAAGCATATGAGGAAGAATTGCGTGGGAAGAAGGGAGTTAAGATCTTTCTTGTCGATGTGTACAGCAGGATAAAAGGCTCCTATGCCCAGGGCAGGATGGATACCATGGCTGTTCAGGGTTCTGATATTATCTCAACCATCGACAGCGATCTCCAGGAATATGGTGAGTTGCTTATGAAGAACAAAAGGGGCAGTATTGTAGCAATAGAGCCAGCAACAGGCGAGATACTGGCACTTATCTCAGCTCCGGGATATGACCCCGGGCTGCTTGTTGGAAGAATAAGGTCGGAGAATTTCTCGCGTCTTAACTCGGATACCATCTCCAGACCCCTTTTCAACAGGGCTGTCCAGGCCTCCTATCCACCCGGCTCTACCTTCAAACCCATAAACGGCCTTATCGGTCTTCAGGAAAATGTTATTGATGAATCCACCCGATTCGGCTGTAACAATGGATATCTGTTTATCGGCTGCCATTCGCACAGCTCTCCCCTCGATCTTGAACATGCGATATCAAACTCATGCAATTCATATTTCTGCCAGACATACAGGCGTGTTCTTGAGAATAGCGCATATCCATCAGTGGCAGCTGCTTTCGGGAAATGGAAGGGATACGTTAATGAGTTTGGATTTGGCAACAGGCTTGGTACCGATATTGTAAATGAACTGCCCGGTTTTATCCCGTCGGTAGATTATTTCGACAGATATTATGGTGAGAACAAGTGGAGAGCACTTACTGTAATATCAATGGCCATAGGTCAGGGAGAGATAGGTACAACACCTCTCCAGCTGGCTAATATGGTTGCCGCCATTGCCAACAGGGGATTTTTTTATACACCACATATAGTAAAGGCAATAGGGCCAGGGAAAACGATCAACCCCCGTTTTACAGAGAGAAATGTAATAAATATCGACCCGTCGAGGTTCGAACCCATAGTAAACGGAATGGCAATGACTGTTAACGGTGGTGAAGGTGCAACAGCAACCGGTGCTGCCATTAAGGATATTATTGTGTGCGGCAAAACAGGAACGGCACAGAACCCTCATGGTAAGGATCATTCGGTGTTTGTAGCCTTTGCTCCCCAGGATGAACCTTCCATTGCAATTATGACTTTTGTTGAGAATGCCGGATACGGATCGACCTATGCAGCACCTATTGCCAGCCTGATGATAGAGAAATACATAAGGGGCGAGGTGACAAATAAATGGCAGGAGCAAAGAATGCTTGACCTTAATCTTCTTGACCAGGGTGACCAGGGAAATTAATATATGGAAAAGAATTGACAAGATCACCGTGGTGATCTTCCTGCTCATGATTGCAATGGGCTGGTTGAATATATATGCTGCAGTCTATAATGAAGAAAACAAGGAGATCCTTGATTTTTCGCAGAGGTACGGCAAACAGTTCATATGGATCATTGCCACTCTGGTACTTGCCATCTTTGTTGTTATAATAGACACCCGCTTCTGGCTCTTCTTTGCATATTTCATATATGCAGGAATTATGTTTATGTTATTGCTGGTTCTGGTTGTAGGAAAAGAGATAAACGGAGCCAGATCTTGGTTCGAGATAGCCGGACTGTCACTGCAGCCTTCCGAGTTTGCCAAATTCGGTACGGCTCTGGCTCTTGCATCTTTCCTTGGGTCAAAGAGGGTGGATCTGAGAAGGATTACTGTTCTGCTTCAGGCTTCAGCCATAATTGTTTTTCCTGCTGTGCTGATTGCACTTCAACCCGACATGGGTTCAACTGTAGTCTTCTTTTCCCTCTTTATAGTGCTGTTCAGAGAAGGGATGAGTCCATATATCTTTATCTCGGGTATACTGATGGGTATACTCTTCTTTCTTACCCTCCTGGTAAACAATTTATATCTCGAACTGATTCTGGTGTTCCTTTCTTCTGCCCTGATATGGTTCGTCACAAAAAAATGGAAAATAGCAATCACAGGAATTGGAATGTTTGCTGTAGTAACCGGCATTCTTTACCTTATAAATACCTTGCTTACAAGGAGCTTTGCAAATGAAACAGTCCTTCTTACAGGTCTTATTCTTACAGGGCTGGTGTTCATTTTATATATTGTTTCGCGTAAAAACTCATCCGTACTTGTAGTCTACCTGTTTCTGACCGGGAGTATTTTGTTTATCAACTCAGTCGACTATGTATTCAATTCCCTTTTGCAATCGCACCAGAAAGAGAGAGTGGAGATCATGCTTGGTATTAAATCGGATCCCAGGGGAACTGGCTATAATGTCACCCAGTCGATAATCTCAATCGGGTCCGGAGGTTTTGCTGGTAAAGGGTATCTTCAGGGGACTCAGACCAAATTCAAGTTTGTTCCGGCTCAGAGCACCGACTTTATTTTTTGTACGGTAGGGGAGGAATGGGGTTTCCTTGGTTCACTTGTTGTGACGGGAATGTATCTTTTTCTGTTGCTCAGACTAATATGGCTGGCCGAACGGCAGCGTTCAGCTTTCTCAAGGATCTACGGCTATGGTGTGGTATCAGTGTTTTTTATCCATATAATAATCAATATTGGAATGGCTGTTGGACTGGTACCGGTAATTGGCATTCCACTTCCCTTCCTCAGTTACGGAGGAAGTTCACTATGGGGTTTTACCATATTGTTGTTTATCTTTCTAAGGCTCGATGCCAGCCGTACTGAATACCTTATCTGATCAGAAAGGTATTGACATGCGGTGCGAGATCTCAACCCCGAATTCCTTTTCAACATAATCGATCAGCTGGGGGAAAAACTCCATGAAGTCATCCTGAAGTGAAAAGTAATTTTTCTTAAGGGCTTTGATGGCAAATCTGGTCTCGTTGGGTAACGACGATCTTTTGCTTAGGGTGTTGAGAACATGTTTGATGCCATTGACTGTCTGGTACGATTCAATCCAGTTGTTTATTATGAAGAATGGCATCATCTGTTTTACATTATCCGGAAGTATGTCATAGTTATTTACAAGGGCCCTGTAGAAGTTATATGTAACACTTTCCAGGGGCCTTCTTGAATAGAAATCCCATTCCCTGGTAAGAAAATGATCATATATGATATCAGTTATGACCCCGGAATATTTATGATATTTCTTTGAAAAAAAGATCTTACTGCGATGGACTACAGGATGCCTGTCAGTAAATCCGTCAATATGCCTGTGTATTATTATTCCCTTGCGGATCAGTTCGGGATATTTGAGATAATCACGCCCTTTGACATAATCTCCAATGTAATTACCGATAATGATCTTATCAGAATCGCCGGACAGATATATGTGGGCTAAGACATTCATTTTGTGCTATAATAGTACAAAGAATTTGCCATTTCATTTATCACTGTGAAAACATTTTCTTTAACATGTTTTCATCATTTCTGGTAAGAGAGGTTAAGTAACATATATATAGGCACATAACAACATGATCAGGAGGTTTTAAAAATGCATTCAATTCTTCGTTTATTAAACATCCAAGTCTTAAATTTGTTAAAAGCTATATATATAAACGGTCTGAAGGTTATCTAAATTATCATTAACACGGGAAGTATTATGACCAGAAGGAATATTATTATTATTGGAGCGGCAGGAAGGGATTTCCATAATTTCAACACCTGTTACAGAGACAATGAGATGTATAATGTTGTTGCCTTCACGGCGGCACAGATTCCGGATATAGACGGGAGGTTCTATCCACCGGAACTTGCCGGCAGGCTTTATCCTGAGGGGATTCCAATTTATCCTGAGCAGGAGCTTCCCGGGCTCATAAGGAAGCTAAGGGCCGATGACTGTGTTTTCTCATACAGCGACCTCCCTTATAACAAGGTAATGTCGGTCAGTGCGATTGTCAACTCGGCCGGGGCTAATTTTGTATTGCCGGGTCCCGCTGACTCTATGCTGAAGAGCATAAAACCTGTTATAGCAATTGGAGCGGTGAGAACCGGTTGTGGTAAGAGTCAGACCTCAAGGAGGGTCATAGAGCTATTGATGAAAAAGGGTCTGAAGGTTGTGGCAGTAAGGCATCCCATGCCCTATGGAGACCTTAATGCCCAGAAGGTTCAGCGCTTTGCCGTTGTAAGCGACCTTGAGGATCATAAGTGTACGGTTGAGGAGATGGAAGAATATGAACCTCATGTTGTAAGGGGGAACGTGATCTATGCCGGCGTCGATTACGAGGCAATTCTGAGGCAGGCCGAGGATGACCCTGACGGATGTGATGTCATAGTATGGGATGGAGGCAACAATGATTTTCCGTTTTACAAACCCGACCTGATGATCACAGTGGCCGATCCTCACCGTGCCGGCCATGAACTGAGTTATTACCCCGGTGAGGTAACTCTCCGTATTGCAGATGTGATTATCATTAACAAGATAGACTCAGCTTCTCCCGAGTCTGTTCAGATAGTAAGGGAAAGCATAGAAAAGGTAAATCCGGGAGCTGTTGTCATTGACGGCGCTTCTCCCATAAAAGTTGATGATCCTGCCCTTATAAGAGGGAAGAATGTTCTGGTGGTTGAAGATGGTCCCACCCTTACGCATGGCGAGATGAAACTGGGTGCAGGCATTGTTGCAGCCAGGAAATTCGGTGCGGCAAGTCTGGTCGATCCCAGGCCTTACACAGTCGGAAAACTCAGTGAGACTTTCAGGATATATCCCGGGATTGGAACACTTCTGCCGGCAATGGGTTATGGCAAGGAACAGCTCAGTGATCTTGAAAAGACTATTAACAACACCGAGTGCGACAGCGTCATCATTGCCACACCTATCGACCTGAACAGGATAATAAAGATAAGAAAGCCCTCAACAAGGGTTTATTATGATCTTCAGGAAATCGGAGAGCCTGATCTCACACAGGTATTAGACGATTTCCTTAAGAAGCATAATCTTTAGGCTGTCATCAGGGACTTATCAACCGGCATATTACAAGGCATCTGAATGAAATTGTTATTAGCGGGGTGAATACTTCACTTTGCGTTGATCGTTTATCACTCCGCTCCAGTTAAGGCCGAATCCGAAGTCATAGGTATTGCCCTGGCTGTCTGTATAACAGGTCATATCGAAAGGAACATCTTCAGCCTGGGTCTCGACTGTCTTCATATCGGCAGGCATCTGAAGGGGCAGGAGGCCTGAAGGTTCTGTTGCTCCTGAAATGATTTCCATAAGAGCCTGGTCCTGTATGCCAAAGGTAACAAGAATAGCATCAGCTGTTTTTTCAAATTCGGAGAAGACCATTGGGTTCGACATTTTGATGACTACAACGACAGGTCTGCTGCCCATTGCTCTTCTTGTATCGAGAACCAGCTTAAGGTCACCTGCATTGGAGGCTGTCACACTTTTATTCCTGTAGCTTCGGTTTGTGAACGATTCCAGGGGATCGCCGCCTGCAATACTGGGGTCGCGTGCATCAACAGCCTTATAGGGCCCGTACATCAGGCTTATAGGTACATAACCTGTTCCTCCTTTTGCAATATCATCCCTGTCGTAGCCGGTTCCTGAGGCAGGACTGTTGATTACCACCAATGCGAAATCGGCTTCTGAAGGGTTGTCAGTTACTCCGTAGTATCGTGCTACAGTTGTGGAATCGACCGGATATGACCTGGAGGGTGCTGAGGTCTCTCCGAAGAAGCTTCTTGTGGCAGGAGATTCTCTCTCTGGTATGTAGACCTTACTGCTTCTTGCTGCAGGCAGGGTCCCTTTTATATTTTTAAGCATCACCACAGATCGGAGCTGTGCTTCAAAGCCAGCTTTCATGAATTCGCTGTTGCCTGTCGTTTTAATGCTTTCTTCAACATCGAGATATGGATTTTCAAACAGCCCGGTCCTGAAGATATTAAGCAGTAGTCTGACAGCCGACTGTTCCATACGCTGCCGCATGAAGTCTTCACCGTGTTCTTTGACTCCTATATTATAGGCTTCAACAACGGGGCCTGCGTCATTATTACCACCGAACTGGTCGACTCCGGCCATTATAAGTTTATAATGCCTTTCCGCTTCGCTGAGTGCTTCTGCTCCATAGCTTGTTGTTCCGAATGCGTCAACAGCCATGACGTCGCGGGTTACTCCCCAGTCGGTGCATACAACGCCTTCATAACCGTATTCCCCTCTTAAAAGATCTGATATTATATATTTGTTGTACGCATTTCCAACATTTTCATTATTCTTCCTGTCAATATTATATGATATTGTATAATATGGCATAACTGCCGAAGCCATTGATGTTTTTCCTTCGAGTTTCATGGCTCCCTCTGTAAAGGGTTTAAGGTGGTCGGCAAGGTTATCTCCAGGGTAGACGGCATATTTTCCGAAAGCATAATGTGCATCTCGTCCTCCCTCTTCAGGCCCTCCTCCAGGCCAGTGTTTGATCATGGCATTGACACTCGACCAGCCCCAGCCTCCGCTGATCTCCTTGTCTCCTTCCGAAGTCTGGAAACCGTCGACATAAGCTCTTGCCATATCTGCAGTCATAAGCGGGCTCTCTCCGAAGGTGCCGCTGACCCTGTTCCACCGTGGCTCTGTTGCGAGGTCGATCTGAGGCGAAAGGGCTGTTGAGATGCCCATTGCCCGGTACTCGCGTGATGCAATTGAGCCAAACTGCCTTACAAGCGAAGGGTCAAAGGAAGCGGCAAGACCCAGCGAACCAGGCCACATGGATATCTGTCCGGCCGAACCTACATTGAATTCAGCCGTCGAAACGGCCTGATGCCTGGGGTCTGAACTGTTGTTTGCGGGAATACCCGGAATAATACTTTCGCATAATGACTGAACATTATTGTTCCAGATGGCGGCTACCTCAGGGCTCTGAACCGATGTTACAAGTACATGGCGGAGATTGTCGTCCACCAGGAATTTCTTCTGCTGGTCGCTAAGGTCGGATGGCAGGGCCCCGCTTTCGGTAAAGGACTTACCGTTATATGTTGCTGATCCGAATCTTGTACCGCCGGCTGGGATGGCCTGATGTGCGCTGTAAAGCATGAGGCCTGCAATCTGTTCTACAGTCATTGCGGAAGCCAGGTCGCGGGCCCTTTCTTCGGGCGTCAGACGCCAGTCCTCGTAGATGTCGAGTCTGTCATTCCTGTTAAGGTCCTTGAATGCAAATCCTCCTGAGGTAACAAGCCTGACCCCGGAAGTGGTATCATATGCAAGGGTAAGGCCTCCTTTGTTGGAGACAATCATCAATGATCCTGAGTCTGTTTCGCTCCATTTTTTACACCCCGAAGTAAAAAAAACCAGTGTCAGGGTAATTACTGATAGCAGAAATGTCCTTGTCTTCATGATTGAATATGTATTAGGTTAACGGCGTACGCGGGCATTGCCCTTCCAGATGCTCCACACCTGTTCTTCATCGGCTGGCTCGCAGTAGTCAGTCATCATTGTGGTGGCAAGGGCTCCTGTTGCCCAGCCGAACTGTATCCATCTTTCAGGTTCCCATCCTTTAAGGATGCCGTAAAGAAGCCCACCTACAAAGCCGTCTCCGCCGCCTATACGGTCGAGTACATGAATCTCGCGGGGCTCGGCAACATGCCAGTCCTTTCCTTCACGCATGATAGCTCCCCAGAGGTGTTCATTTGTGCTTATTACCTGGCGTAGTGTTGTTGCAAAGACCTTTACCTGAGGGAAAGCCTGGGCGGCCCTTTCTATCATCTCCTTAAAGCTGTCGACCTTTGAGGACAGGTTTTTTCCTCCTTCTTCGGGTCCTTCAATGCCGAGGGCAAGCTGAAAGTCCTCTTCATTGCCTACCAGGATATCTGAAATGCCTGCAATCTCGCTGAAGACCGCTGAAAGTTCTTTCTCCCTGTCTTTCCAGAAAGTAGCCCTGTAGTTAAGGTCGAAGCTTATTCTGGTACCGTATTTTCTGGCATTTCTTGCCAGTTCAAGGCAGAAGTAGCCCGTTTCAGGAGAGAGGGCGGCTATAAGGCCCGAGAGATGCAATATCTGAACTCCTTCCCTGCCAAAGATACGGTCAATATCAAAGTCAGCGGCATTAAGGGTCCTGCCCACCTCACCGGCACGGTCGTTCTGTACCCTTGGCCCTCGTGATCCGTATCCACTGTCGGCTATGTTGAACTGATGCCTGTAACCCCAGGGGCCTCCCTGCTCAAGCTCTACACCTTCGTAAACCATATGCCTTCCGGCCAGATTGTCCTTTATTATCCTGGCAACCGGACTATCCTTGACGAAGGTAGTAAGGACCTTGACTGGCAGTCCCAGAAATGATGATACACTTGCAACATTTGTTTCAGCACTTGTGACATAAAGGGCAAAAGTGTCTGAAGTATGTACCGGCTGACCGTTTAACGGAGTTATACGAACTCCCATGCTGGTTGGTACTACCATCGACCAGGAAAAATCTTTCCTTAATTCCATTTTCAGTAAGAAATTAGTATTAATTTTTGTAACAGAGTAATTCAGGTTTTACTTTCTGAGCCGGCTCCTTATCTTTTCGGCAGCATCCTCGAATCCGGGTTTGTTGAGAAGGGCAAACATGTTTTTCTTGTAGGCTTCCACACCCGGCTGATCGAAGGGATTGACATCGAGAATATAGCCGCTTACAGCACATGCAATCTCGAAGAAATATATAAGCTGCCCGATATAAAAAGCATCAAGACGGGGCACGTTAACAGATATTACGGGGACGCCTCCGTCATTATGGGCCAGGGTGGTTCCGGTTTCAGCCTGATGGTTTATCTCCGACAGGCGTTTCCCGGCAATATAATTAAGCTGGTCGGAGTCATCGTCCTCATAGGGGATTACAACTTTTTTTGAGCTTTCCTTTATTGAGATCATGGTTTCAAAAAGGGTTCTCCGGCCTTCCTGGATGTATTGACCCAGTGAATGAAGGTCAGTGGTAAAGTCAACCGCTGCAGGGAAGATACCTTTTCCGTCTTTTCCTTCACTTTCGCCAAAGAGCTGTTTCCACCATTCTGAAAGGTAGTGGATTCCGGGAGTGAAGCCAACCATTATTTCTGTTGTCCGGCCGGACTGAAGAAGAAGGTTTCTGGCGGCGGCATACAATAGTGCAGGATTTGTTGAAGCATTAAGGTTTGCCCGTGTTATCTGTTCCAT
Source organism: Bacteroidales bacterium (assembly GCA_034003165.1). Classification (GTDB taxonomy): domain Bacteria; phylum Bacteroidota; class Bacteroidia; order Bacteroidales; family VadinHA17; genus LD21. Next base: position 25,820 of record JAVEZD010000003.1, read on the forward strand.
TGAACGGGCTCCTTCAACAAGCAATCTGATATCATGGCCGGCGACGGCAATAGGCAGAAGGCCTGCAGGAGTAAGTACTGAATATCTGCCTCCTATGTCATCAGGGATAACGAAGGTCTCATAGCCATTTTTATCGGCAAGGTTAAGAAGAGCTCCTTGTGCCTTGTCGGTAATAGCAATTATCCGTTTGGATGCAGCCTCTTTGCCGATTTTCCTCACGAGATGTTCCTTGAGTATCCTGAAGGCAATAGCAGGTTCAGTGGTGGTCCCCGATTTTGATATAACTATAATGGAATAGTTTCTGTTATCGAGTATCTCAATAAGGTCGGCAAGATATTCTTCACATATGTTGTGGCCTGCATATAGTATGTCGTGGTGCTTTGTCTGAAGCATACTGACGAAGGTGTGGGACAGTGCATCATTTACCGCTCTGGATCCGAGGTATGAACCTCCGATTCCTATTACTACGGTTGTGTCAGATATCGAAGTCAGAAAGGCAGCTGTTTTTTCAATCTTTTCAAGCTGGGGCACAATATCACCCGGTAATGAAAGCCATCCCAGGAAATCGCTTCCTGCTCCGCTACCTTCATTAAGTGTTTCCAGATGTCTCGAAGCCTTCTGGGCCAGGGCCATTATTTCTTCCGGTTCAACAAAGGATTCTGTGTTTCCGAGGTAAACGCTTATGTTCTCTTTCATGGCATTAATAATATTTATGCGATCCTTAAGGCAAAGGTAAAAAAAAAGCCGTCGGGACTGATCCTGACGGCCTTCAAGTTGGGATAAAATATATAGAACTGAAGAAACTATCTCCTGTGGATTCCCCCTGCGCTTGACGAATGTGTGTTGACATATTCAGGGTTTCCCCTGTAGGTTATATTTCCCGCACTGGATGCCCTTGCGGATAGTTTTTTTGTAACGTTTATGTCGGCATCGCCTGCACTTGATACTGATACATCGGCTTCTTCCACCTCGAGGTTTATAGCATTAAGGTCGCCTGCGCTGCTCAGATCAGCCTCGAGCATCCTGGCCTCGCCTGAAAGTGTTACATCTCCCGAGCTGCTTATATTGACATCAACCTCATCGGCCTTTACATCGAGTTTTATGTCTCCGGCACTACTCACAGAGATCTTCAGCCTGTCTGACCTGATCAGCGTTTCTCCGGTGATATCTCCAGCACTGGTAGCAGCTACCGATCTTATCTCATCCATTGTAATGTATACCTTTTTCTGCTCAGCTTTTCTTATTGTGACATCAGTACGAATCTGCAAAACCCCGTCTCTCACTTCAGTAATTATATAGTCGTGGAGGTTCTCATCAGCTTCAACTGTAACTGATTCCCGGTCACCCTGCCTCAGGTAGACATCGATGCCTGAACTGACCCTGACTCCTGTGAAATTCTTAATATCTCTCTGTTCCCTCACTACTTGTCCGTCGCCATATACAGTCCTCAGGAACTGTGCGCTGGCGCCGGATGTGATGATCGTAAGAAGGATGGCTGTTGTAACAAGTTTTAGACTTTTCATGATTTCCTGTTTTGGTTCCTTTTTTAACAAAGACATCGGAATAATAAAAATGCTGCACAAGGTGTCAAAAAAAACAGTATTTTATTCCATCATATAATAATTGATTTTAAGGGTATGATGGAACCCACATGCAGGTGATTATTATAATATTGTGTTTTTGTATTCAAATACATGTGGGTTTCATCTGAACGGATAGGGAATTTATTACTGACATAACCTGAACAAAAGGATGTTGACCTGAAAAGTCAACAAAAATGATTGCTGTGAATGGGTGGTCGTTTGCTAAAAATGGTTTAACTTTAATAGAAAAAAATGAACCGGATCAGTTCACTTGTTATGGTTGTGGTTCTTATGGCAGTATCTGCTTGCGGGTCGTCAGATACTCCGAAGGGACCGTTGCCGGAAGGGCAAAAAGAAAGTAAGAAGGACCTTAAAGGTCAGATCCGGATAGGCGGAGCATATGCGCTTTATCCTCTTCTGGGAAGTCTTGCAGAAGATTTCATGCAACTCTATCCGGATGTGAAAATTGAAGTTGAAAGGACTGCTTCAGGAGAGGGAACGAAGGGACTTATTGACGGGAGGTACCAGCTTGCTATGATTTCAAGTCCACTTACTGAAGAAGAAATCAGTGCGGGAATATGGGAGGTTCCGGTGGCCAAAGACGGGGTAGCTCCAATAATCAGTATGTCTAATCCTTATTTTGATCAGCTGGTGAGCCAGGGGATTGATCCCGGGGAGTTTCTTATGGTTTTTATTGGTGATAAGCCTGTTGTCTGGGGTGATCTGCTGGGAAACAACAGCAGCGAAAGGATAGATGTGTTTGTGAGGGAGGAAGAATCAGGCGCAGCCGATGTATGGGCTTCTTTTGTCCACCATAATGTCAGTGAACTCAAAGGAACCAGGGTGACCGGTGATGATGATATGATAAAGAGTGTGGGTGAGAATCCCCTTGCCCTGGGATACTGCAATCTGTCCTATGCCTTTGACCGTAATACAGGAGAAAGGACTGGTAATATTCAGATCATTCCTGTCGATCTCGATTATGACAACAATATTGAGAGGACAGAATTGCCTTTCAGAAATCTGGAAGAAGCGCACCGCAGCCTTTGGCTGGGTTTCTATCCCGATGTGCTCTGCCGCGAGCTTACTCTCGGCTCAATGGGTAAGCCTTCTGAAGAGGTCGTTATAGAATTCATTAGATATGTCCTGACTGAAGGTCAGGATGCTGTGAAGGAGACTGGATACTGCGGGCTTAATAACGTATATATTCAGAACTCGCTCGACAGATTGAATTAGGCTGATTTATCAATAAGTGTCCCTGTTCAGGTAATAGACGATACGTTCGCCGTTTCTGAAGGCTACAACAAAAGCCTGGTTGTAACCAAGTTTTCTCATTACGTTCTGGAGGGTCCTTGCTTCAGCAAGGGTGTTGAATTCTCCTACTGTGGTCCTGTAAGCTCCCCCGTAGAAATATCCGAAAGTATTATATCTGTTGCCTTCGATGGTTACCTCAATGCTCTCCTTTGGCGTCATGCTGGCTGAGAACTGCACTCTGTAAACGACTCCTTCAATTATTTCACTGCTGCTTGACAGGTAAATGGCATTTTCTTCAGTATCGCGGGCTTCAGCAGATGGTTCTGCCGGCTGAACTGTCCTTCCTGAAGAAGGTGTTCCAGTGACCCTGGCCGTAGTGTTTCTTTCGGGTTCGGGAGGTAGCTTTACCTCGGCAAGAGGCAGGTGTGCAAGGGGCTGGTCAGCCTCATCAACTTCCTTTTCATCCTCCATTGCTTCTTCTTCCTTAACTACACTTATCGCATCGGCTTCAATAATCTCAGTGGGGGCTGACACTTCAGCGGCTAATATCTGATCAAGTGGTTGTTCAACAACCTGAACAGGCTCTGGATAAACGACTGGCTGCCTGAGTGAATAAGCAATCTTTTTTTCTCCCGGGCTCTCATCCTTAATAATCATTTCTGTAATAAGGCCTGCCAGATCCTGTTTCCCTATGACCTGGGCAGAGGCGTCAGGCCACATCTTCATCAGGTGAATGCCATTGGTTCCTGTAATGTCCCTTACTGTAAAAAAGGCAGTCTCCTGTCCGATGTTATCAATTCTGAAAGCCAGGTCGTCATCAGCGGTGTTTACCATGGGGGTAAGGTTAACGGCTTCAAACCAGTCAGTTCCGTCCAGTACTGCAACATAGATATCATAGCCTCCGGAACCTCCGGTTTTGTCAGAGGAGAAATATAGATTGTTCCTGGCGTCAAGGAATGGATACATCTCATTCCCGTACGAGTTGATCCCTGCGCCCAGGTTTCTTGGTTCTGACCATGCGTCACCCTCCATGAATGAGATGAAGAGGTCGAGCCCTCCATTGGTTCCTGACATGTCGGAGGAGAATACCATAAACGAACCATCAGATGACAGGGCCGGATGAGTGTATATATTTCCGTCATTACAGAAGTTGAGAGGTTTTCCGCGACCTGTCCATTCAATCTGACCCGAAGCCGTCAGTCTCACGGCCGCCTCATAAATTTTTTCGGGTTTTCGGCGCGAAGCCTTTGCCGTGTAATATAGCCTGGTAAAGTTGTTGTTTATGGCAACGGCATCGCTTGGGTAAGGAAATTCACGGGCGGGAGAGAAAATATTTATTCCTGCAAGTGCAATCTCTCCCGGCAAGGCAGTGTAGGCCTGGATCTTCCCAAAGGAAACATGAGGGCTTATCATTTTCTCTTCCATCCTTGAATCGGCAAGGAAAAGTATTCTGTTACCTATGAACTGAATGCCTGTGGAAGGGGGAATTATCCCAACACCGGCCGTATCTATCCTTATGAGCTTTTGAACTCCCGGTTCCTGCGATCCGGATTCAGCTACTGATATGAATGATAATGGAGATGACAGCTTGCCGGTACCTGAGGCACTGCCGGCTGTAAGAGCCATAAGCAGCAAACAGAAGAGTTTTCTTTTTATATTTGGTAATAGCATCACCATCGGCTGCGTTCTGAATAACCTGATTTATTTCCCCAGAGGTTTATGCCTGCTGCAACTTCGACAGTCAGGGTTTTTCTGTAGAATGAAGTGTGTCGCGGGAATTCAAAATATGTTCCTGCATAAAACCTGGGATATCTGAACTGGAAGAAGAATGACAGATTATCAAAGTCATTTAAATATGTACCCAGAAGGAAATCCCCGGCATATATCTTAAGGGCAGGCTTTATCCATTTTTTAAGATCGCGTTGCATGGTATCGCCCGATATGAGAAGGATTGAAGGTTCAACTACAAGGTTCATGCTCCTGCTTACAATGAATTTATAGCCGGCATTAAAATAAAAATGCCTCGACCATGGAGCCCTGTAGGAGGGAATCGAATCTTTTTCAGGCGGAGCACTGAAGATATTTGTCACTGAAAAACCGGCATAGAGCCTGGGTGAATAGTAATAGATGCCTGCATCGGCACCGGGATCTGAGAACCTGGCAGCTTCAAAGCCAAGACTGGTATCGCCGTCGAAACTATGGCGGTAGGCTTTCGCAGAGGCACCTACTGAAAGGAAGGACAGATTCCTGCTGTTAAGGGGTATATGGTAGGAAAAAGCAGCAGAAGCTCCGGAGGAGGCAGCCAGGCTCATGTTTTCACTGAATACTGAGATTCCGGTTCCTATTCTTGTAAATTCTTTAAGTCCCGTTGATGACACAAAGCTTTCCTGTTTCTTCATAAGCCTTGTGTTGGCACTTATTATTGCCGCATAGTCTTTTCCGTGAAACGAGGTTATCATATCGGCCGAAAGGAAGTCTTTGCTTCCGGCAATTGCGGGGTTGAAGACGAAGGGGGTGAAAAGCCTGAATGAAACAGGAGAAAGCGGAGTCTCCTGAGAAAAGGACCCCAGGCAAAGCTGAAGCAACAGGAAGATCAGAAAAACCCTTTTTAAAAGCGGCATAAGCATCAGTTAAATAAACTTGTCATTTAATTTTCAAACGGAGCCTGTATGTATAAAATTTCGTTAATACAGCAATTTACGATAAATACATGAAAATATTTATCGTTAAGTCCTTTATTTCAGCCAATCTGATACTTCATCAGGAGAGGGATTCTTAAGTCCGAGTTTATTTTTCTTGTTATAGCCGCACAGGTCATTAAAAAGTTTTCCCGGTTTTGCTTCCCTCAGGGAGGCCAGGGTTGGGAAGCCAAGTTTTTTTACCACCTCAATCCATTCTTCGGGTATTCCGGCTTCCCTGAATTTGCCAGGAGCGTCACCCGACTCTCTTTTTTCGGGTTTCATCTGAGGGAAGAGAAGGACATCCTGAATCGAAGGCTGGTTTGTAAGCAACATCGTGAGCCTGTCGATTCCGATTCCCATCCCTGAAGTAGGAGGCATTCCGTATTCAAGGGCTCTTACAAAGTCGTGATCTATAAACATAGCTTCATCATCCCCCTTTTCAGATAGCCTGAGCTGATCCTGGAACCTTTCCATCTGATCAACCGGATCGTTGAGTTCAGAATATGCATTTGCAATCTCTTTCCCGTTGATCATAAGTTCAAAACGTTCAGTGAGCCCGGCTTTGCTTCTGTGCATCTTGGTGAGGGGGGATGTCTCTGTTGGATAGTCTGTTATGAAGGTCGGCTGAATATATGTATGCTCGCATTTCTCTCCAAAGAGGGCATCAATAAGTTTTCCTTTGCCCATTTCGGGTGAGTGTTCCACGCCCAGACTGTCACATACCTTTCTCAACTCATTCTCATCCATACCCGAGATATCGATTCCTGTATTTTCCATTATGGCATCAGTCATGCTTATCCTTTTGTAGGGAGGTTCAAGGCTGATTGTTTTGTCACCGTAGACTATCTCTGTCTTTCCATGCAGGTCGATTGCAGCCTTACGTATCAGTTCCTCAGTGAAGCCCATCATCCAGTTGTAGTCTTTGTACGAAACATAAATCTCAAGTACTGTGAACTCCGGGTTATGGGTACGATCCATGCCTTCGTTGCGGAAATCTTTTGCAAATTCATAAACTCCTTCAAAGCCTCCCACAATAAGCCTCTTAAGGTATAGTTCGTTTGCTATCCTCAGATAGAGGGGCATGTCGAGGGTGTTATGATGAGTAATGAATGGCCTTGCTGCTGCACCTCCCGGAATGGGTTGAAGTATGGGAGTCTCAACTTCGAGATAGCCTCTCGAATTGAATAGCTCGCGCATCGATTGTATTATCCTGGTTCTTTTTCTGAATACATCACGTACCTGTGGATTGACTATAAGATCGACATATCTCTGCCTGTATCTCATCTCAGGGTCAGTGACAGCATCATAAAGAACTCCGTCTTTTTCCTTTACAACAGGAAGAGGCCGGATAGACTTGCTCAGCACTGTAAATTCGCGTACATGAACCGTTATCTCTCCCATCTGGGTCCTGAATACATGTCCCCTGACTCCTATTATGTCGCCGATGTCGAGAAGTCTTTTGAAGACGGTGTTGTACATAGTCTTGTCCTCATCAGGGCATATGTCATCACGACGCACATATATCTGGATCCTACCTGAAGAGTCCATCAGTTCAGCAAATGATGCATTGCCCATAATCCGCCTGCTCATTATCCGGCCAGCAAGGCAGACATCATTGTACTTGTCGTCGCCGGAACCGAAGTTATCAAGGATCTCCTGTGACAAAATATTAACGGGATATTCAGCTGCAGGATAGGGATCTATGCCCAGTTTCCTCAATTCATCCACAGATTCTCTCCTGATCTGTTCCTGTTCACTTAGAATATGGTTACTCATACTGCTTGAAAAAATTTGTGCAAAGATATGTAAAATAGCTGCTTCTGCAAGAACGCAGATTTGCTCTCAGGGAAGGATTATATTAATCCTGGGTTAACGGATGCTCTGACTAATTGCCTGACAGGAACGAGAGCGAGGATCCGGCTAATGCCAGAGCAAAAAGGTAGGTTGAGATAATTAGCAGAGCCGTTATTCCAACGGAGGCGAAGAACAACCTAAGGTCCCTGAAGGCTTTTGTTAGTTCCCCGGGCCTGACATTCTGAATATAGTTTCGGGTACGTCGTGAAAAACGGAAAAGGAACAATACTGATAAAAAGCCTGAAAGAACTACTGTTGCCGAAGCTGCCAGCAGAATTAGTTCAGGCAGGCCAAAAGGTGACTCCTCAGGCTTGAAGAGTGTAAGAAAGGTTGTTGTAAGAAGGCTCATTAGTACCAGAGAACCAAGTATTATAAAACCAAGGACCGAAAGGAACATAGTCCATTTCCATGTGGCTTTCAGGTTTCTTATTATACCGTCAGGTATCCCTGTTCCTGTTTCTTCCGAAAGAGTCTCCATTGCGTTTCTGAAAAGACCTGATTCAGCCCGGCTGAACTTTTCATTTCAGCCCGTTTCAGGTTCCGCAACAAATATAATGAATAAATTTCCTCACCACTATCAGCAACCCTTAAGTCATATCATCATTTTTTTAAGTTAAACAGGCTGCTTCCTGGAAATTTTCCAGCGGGTGTGATCTTTTTCATGCCGCTTTAAAATTCGTACCTTTGATATTCAAAAAATGAAGATATGAAGGCAGGCAGAAGATTGCCGTCATGGCTCAGGATGAAGAGGGCCAGCGGTGCTACCTACTCCGGGGTAAAGCGGATTGTTGAGCAGAACAGGCTTCATACCATATGTACAAGCGGCAGATGTCCGAATATAGGGGAATGCTGGAATGCAGGCACTGCTACCTTCATGATTCTCGGTGACATATGTACCAGGGCATGCAGGTTTTGTGCCACTAAGACAGGACGGCCGCTTCCTCCTGATATGGATGAGCCTGCCAGGCTTGCCGAAGCCATAAGGGTTATGGGCTTAAAACACTGTGTCATCACCTCAGTCGACCGTGATGACCTGTCTGACGGTGGAGCTCAGTTCTGGGCCGATACCATCAGGGTAATAAAGGAGGTTAACCCCGGTACAACGGTCGAGACCCTGATCCCTGATTTTAATGGCATTGCTTCTGATATTCAAAAGATAATTGATGCGCAGCCGGAAGTCATATCACACAATATTGAAACGGTGAAAAGGCTGACACCGCTGATCCGTACAAAAGCAAGATATGAAACGAGTCTGGAGGTCCTGAGATATATTGCATCTTCAGGGAAACCTGCCAAGTCGGGCTTTATGGTGGGTCTGGGCGAGACTGAAGAGGAAGTCTATGAAACCATGTCGGACCTTAAGTCGGCAGGCTGTTCAATACTTACGATAGGGCAGTACCTTAAACCCGATAAAGAATATATGGAGGTGCAGTCGTATATTGAGCCGGAAAAATTCGATGAGTACCGTAAGCAGGCTCTCGCCCTTGGCTTTGAACACGTTGAGAGCAGTCCGCTGGTCAGATCATCTTTTCACGCCGAAAAACATGTGAATTCGCCACATATTTGATTATATTTGTTTTAATTAACAAGGCAGGCTATAATTGAGTTATAGAGTTGTATATAAAGATATTGGCATCAAAGAATATAAGCATGTCTGGGATTTTCAGTCAGAAATTTTCAACAGGCTGCTAAAGAGTAAAAAAGAATGTGAAAAGTCAGACGCGGGGGATGGATTACCGGGAACGCTGATTTTTGTGGAACACCCGAATGTATACACCCTCGGAAAGAGCGGATCGGAGAATAATCTGCTTGTTGATTTCATCCAGTTGCAGGCCAGGGATGCCACTTTTTTCAGGATTGACCGGGGGGGAGATATAACATATCATGGTCCTGGTCAGTTAGTTGGGTATCCTATTTTTGACCTTGAGAAACTGGGGATAGGGCTCAGGGAATATATAAACAGGCTTGAGGAGGCAATAATCTCAGGTGTTGGCGAGTATGGGCTTAAGGGCATGAGGCTGGCAGGCGGGACGGGTGTATGGCTTGATGCTGATGTAGCTGGGAAAGCCCGTAAGATTTGTGCCATAGGTGTCAGGGCAAGCAGGTTTGTTACAATGCACGGATTTGCATTTAATGTAAATACAGATCTTTCATATTTCGGTCACATCAATCCATGCGGGTTTACAGATAAGGGTGTGACGTCGCTTGAAAAAGAAACGGGAGTAAAACAGGATTTTGAAAAAGCAAAGGAGATAGTAAAAAGGAATCTGCAAAGGGTTTTTGATCTTCAATGGATAAATGAGACAAGTAATGGATAAAAGATGGATCATAAAAGACAAAGCAGATTTCCCGGTTGTCAGGCAGCTGGCAGCATCGCTCGGTGTTCCGGAATCACTGGCAAACCTGATGGTTCAGCGGAACATAACAACAAAGGATGAAGCCAGGGCTTTCTTTAGCCCGTCACTAAGCGACCTTCACGATCCTTTCCTGATGAAAGATATGAATGTTGCTGTGGAAAGGATTTCAACAGCTGTCAAAAAGAATGAGAAGATACTTGTCTACGGTGACTATGATGTTGATGGCACAACAGCCGTTGCATTAATGTATTCGTTTCTGAAATCGCAGTATTCAAACGTTGAATATTATATCCCCGACCGGTATAGGGAGGGTTATGGTTTGTCTGTTGAGGGGCTCGACTATGCCAGCCAGATAAACTGCAAGGTAGTGATCACCCTTGACTGCGGGATAAAGGCGGTTGAGAAAGTCAGGTATGCCCGCTCCAAAGGACTCGACATAATTGTCTGTGATCATCATTACCCGGGAGATGAGATTCCCAGGGCTGTTGCTGTACTTGATCCCAAACAGCCCTCGTGCAGCTATCCCTACAAGGAGCTCTCAGGATGTGGTGTGGGATTCAAACTTATCCAGGCATATTCCCGCATTCATGGCATCCCTTTCAGCCATATAAGTCCCTACCTCGATCTGGTTGCAGTAAGCATAGCTTCAGATATAGTTCCTATAACAGGAGAAAACAGGATTCTTGCCTATTTTGGTCTGAAACAGCTTAACGAAGCACCGGGGACAGGACTTAAAGAGATCATCAGGGAGTCGGAGATAAATAAGGTTCTGACTATTGAGGATGTGGTATTCAAGATCGGACCCAGGATAAATGCAGCCGGAAGGATGGAGAGCGGTAAGAAGGCAGTAGAGCTGCTTGTTTCAGATGATCCCCGCATTGCCTCCTTCATAAGCAAGGAGATCAATAACTTCAATAACGAGCGCCGAAGTGTTGACAGAACAATAACAACAGAGGCCATGAGGATGATCTCGGAAGATCAGTCGACCCTTAATGCCAGAACCACTGTGTTATATAACCCCTCATGGAAAAAAGGAGTTATAGGTATTGTGGCATCGCGGCTTATTGAGACTTATTACAGGCCTACAGTCATCTTAACTGAATCAAATGGCTTTGCAACAGGATCAGCCCGGTCGGTCCAGGGTTACGACCTTTATCAGGCCATCGAGGCCTGCGGCGACCTTCTCGAGAGTTTCGGCGGTCATATGTTTGCTGCCGGCCTTACACTCAAAAAGGAAAACATACGTCCTTTCATGGAAAGGTTTGAGCAGTTTGTGAACAACACAATAACTGAAGACCAGCTTATTCCAAGGATCTTTATTGATGCCGAACTTTCCTTTGGCGAGATAGATGATGCTTTCTTCAGGGGCATCCACAGCTTTCAGCCATTCGGACCTGAAAATATGTCGCCCATATTTGTAACAAGGAATGTTTTCGATACCGGTTCGGGAAGGATGGTTGGCTCAAGCGGTGAACACCTCAAACTCGATCTGTGCCAGGAGGCTTCAGGTATAAAGAGCCTTCCTGCCATTGCCTTCAGCCAGGCCGATCATTTCGAATATATAAGGGGAGGTAATCCATTCGACATCTGTTATTCCATAGAGATGAATGAGTTCAGGGGGAACAGGAACCTTCAGCTTAACATACGTGATATCAGAACACCCCTGTCATGACCATCTTTTACCTTCAGAACTTAAGTGAAAGCTGAATCCTGAAGTCATCCCTGTATTCTTTGTCACTTCTGTCGTTAAAAGGTGCTGTAACCCCATATTTCATTATTAGTTTCATGTTTTCAGTGGCATCCCACCTCACCATTGCATAGCTCCTGCAGCCGCTTCCCGACAGAGCGGGTATGCTGTAACTCTGCAGGAGGTCATTTTCATACACATACAACCTGGTATCCCAGTCGTCAGTCCGGAAGGGAGAGAATCTTAGCCAGAGTCTGACAGGTATGGAAGGGACTGAACAGATAAGATCCTGTGAAAGAACAGTCCCCACACTGTTCCCCGGCGTGGCAGTCCTGTAGTAAATTCTGGTGACGAACGACAGCTGCTCTGAGAATATATATTTTACATGTAATTTACAGGTGGTTGTTGTAAGGACCGATTGTCCGGGGATCTTGTTAAGTGCATCGTTATTTTCAACTGATTCTTTCTGGTTGCATGAAAATTCCATCTGAAATGAAGAAGATGGCTCATACCTTAATCTTATCTCTCCGGCCCGTGCGTAAGAGGGGAAGCTTGTCCTGTATCTCCTCCATGGGTAATGTGATATGTTGTATCCGGCACTTACAAAAAGGTTTCTGGCAACTTCAAGGGTAAAGTTCCCGGTCAGGCCCTGTTCGTTTTTTACCTGGCTGCCGGTTCCGGGAGCCCTGCCGTGAAAAGTAGTATATCCCGGAGAATAGTTTCTGTAGAGCAGGTTAACTGTCAGGCGTCCTGAAGGCCGGAGAGACAATCCCTGAATTATGGCATGTGAGTCGCCGTTGTTGAGAGTAAGCTCACCGAAGGCTATGATGTTGCCTTTCACAGCTTTGTATGTAAATGAAAAATTCCGGTTGAGGTTTCCTGAGAAGGAGTAGGGGTCTTCATCTGAGCCTGTTATACCTTCCCCGGCCGGGAACCGTGTCTCTGACCAGAGAAGGCCCAGCCTCAGGTTTCTTAAGTCGTATATAGCTGAAGCGCCATAGTTTATCTCCCTCAGCCGGTCTTTTTTAATCATCAGTGATGGGGTGTTATGCAATCCGGAGGTATAAATGCCTTTAATACCTGATACCTGGCCGGCCTCTGCTCCGGTCATACCAGCATCAACCAGATTATTCGAGAACCAGGTGGTGAATCCGAGTCTGTCTTTTGCCACTTCGGCAGCTACTCCCCTGAAGAAATTATACTCGTCTGCCGAAGTATGGGGTCTGATCTCATTTCTCCCCGATAAGTAACCCGGGGAGGTCAGCGACAGCCCGGTGCTTATCCCGGTGTTCAGTGCGCTGCCCATTCCGAATCTTATTCCGAAGTCGCCTGCAACAATTTTCCTCAGCATACCTGAACCTGAATAGCATATAAAGGCTGAAGTAAAGTCAGGTGCCAGGTTCCCTGTTGAGGTGAGGCTCTCTCCGGCATCTTTTTCAGCAGTGATTCCCCCTGATAAGGATGAGGAGGAGAACCTGTATTTTGAAAGAAGCTTCCATGGAGAACCCATACTGCCCGGTTCCTTGTCGGTGCTTCTCAGTGAGGCACTTGTCAGCAGGCTGTTTCTGAACGATAAGTATTTTCCTCCGGCAGATGTTTTCTCTCCGAAAGTGATGAAGGGAGCCATCATTTCGGCCGTCGCCCTGTCGAAACCAGGGATATTGGCTATCTCATATATAGTCTTCAGGGAACCATATTCTGAACGATAGTCGGCTATTACTTTAAGCTGGAAATCAGACAGGAAGAAGAGTCTTTCAAGTTCAATCCTGTCGTTTGAATTGACGGCTACAGGGTCGCCTGAAAGCTCGTGCAGCCTGTCGGTAAACTCTTCAAGGGTACCGGCACCCAGCTCATCACCGGCCATTTCTTCGGCAATAGTTGCTATAAACCCGGTAAGATCTTCACTCTGGCCCTTCGTCGGAATTGGAAAGGTCAGGGCTGCCAATAATATAAGAGAAGTAGCTCTCCATGGCATTAAATGGGTTCCTGTTTTCTTTGTAAGCATCCCTGAATACCGGCAGAGAAAACTGAGCGCTCTGTTTGATCTTTCCATATGCAGACCCTCTTCCCGGGCATTATTGTTTAATTGTGAAGATTACTGATACAGATGAGCTGATGCCCAGCCTCTCGTGCGTAAGAAAGCCTGCATCGATTTTCATAGCCTTCAGCCTGTAGCCCATACCAAAGCTGAAAGAGCTGTTTTCTGTCCTGAAACCGCCCCGTATCCATAACCTTTCCGAAGTCCCGTATTCAAATCCGGTTTTAATAACAAGGTTGTTTCCGGTACTCATCTCAGCTTCGAGAGCCGTATAGAGGCGGGGAGAGGGAAGGAATGCCACCCCGGCCCTTATTGTCATTGGCAGGTATTGTTTCCTGATGGCTCCGGGACCAGGGTTGAAGATATGAATGCCGATACTGACGGTTTCAGATGCCGAGACCAGGATTCCTGCTCCGAAGGTGATCAGCATACGGTCGTTGTAGCCGGAAGGGCAGTTTTCTATGAAGTAACCAAGTCCGACTCCTGAGGAGATCTTTTCGCTCAGGGGCAGACCACAGGCCAGTGAAATTGTATGCCTGCGCAGACCCTCAAATCCGAAATCTGAAAACAATCCTCCCAGTGAAGCCCTGCCCGCCGGGACTATCAAAGCCGCACTTCTTGCTGATAGCTCTGCAAGGCTGAAGCGGTTTTCGTAACAGACTCCTGCTGAAAAGGAGCGGTTGACACCCAGGATGGCCTCATTTTGGAACGACGACCAGAAATCATGCTTACCGGCACATGCATAGCCTGCTCCTGCTTCGGCCGCACCACCGGTAAAACGGTAGGGATTTCCCGCGGTGGCTGGCAGTGACAGAAGAACAAATATAAATGAAACAGATATTTTGTGCAGCGAGAACAAAATGTGTCTGTTAAGGACAGAAATTTACAAAAAAAACCTTTACTGTCAATGAGTAAAGGTCTTTTTTTGTAACATTTTTATTATTCAGGCACTGTATGGCAGCAGGACTGATAATGATACCAATCTGACGGGTCGTCCGGCTCAGAAGCGATCCGTTGCCGGCAGGTCAGTTTGTCTTAAAGGGGTATTTTACTTTTTTCAGTTCCTCATTTGCTTCTACAATCTTCTTTTTGAGGTTGTCCTTAAAATCCATTACTTCCTTCATTATTTCAGGGTTGGATGCAGCCAGTATCTGTGCAGCCAGTATCCCTGCATTCTGTGCTGCGTTGACTCCCACTGTGGCAACCGGTATTCCGGGAGGCATCTGCAGTATTGAGAAGATGGAATCGAGTCCCTGAAGTGAGGCATTGACCGGGACTCCGATAACAGGCAATGGAGTCATGGAGGCAATGACCCCTGGAAGGTGGGCGGCCATTCCGGCTGCTGCAATAATGACTTTAATACCCCTTCCGGCAGCAGCCTTAGAAAACTTTTCGACTTCTTCCGGTGTTCTGTGGGCCGAAAGGGCATTCATCTCGAAAGGAATCTTTAAATCATTGAGTACCCTGGCAGCTTTCTCCATTACTGGCAGGTCAGAAGTGCTTCCCATTATTATACTTACAAGTGCTTCCATATATTTAATTTAATTTAACTTACAGATAAAGACAAAAATAAGCTATTATTTTCATATTTTCGCAGCGGCTGACATTTGAAACATTATCATGAAGGAAATCTGTGTACTTGATAAAAAGTTCAGGGAATATATTTCAGGTGAAGCTATCCGGAACAGGGTTTCTGAGCTTGCAGAAAAGATAAATGCCGACTATGCCGGTAAAGAAGTGGTTTTTGTTGGTATCCTCAATGGCGCTTTTATGTTTGCAGCTGATCTTTACAGGCTTATAACGGCCCCTTCGAGGATAACTTTTGTTAAACTTGCATCTTACCAGGGGACAAGCTCTTCAGGCAGCGTCAGGGAGCTTATAGGCTGGAATGAGGATATCAGGAACAAGAACATTGTAGTGGTAGAGGACATCATTGATTCGGGCAACACCCTGGAACGGATTGTCGACGAACTGGTTATAAGGGATGTGGCATCAGTAAGGATCGCTGCCCTGCTGCTCAAACCCGATGCTTATGAAAAGGATATACCTCTCGATTATATAGGTTTTGAAATCCCAAATGATTTTGTGGTTGGCTACGGGCTCGACTATGACGGTTTTGGCCGCAACCTTCCATCGATTTACACACTTATACGTTAAATAATAAAAATTTATTCTATGGTTAATTTTTTGATTTTTGGCCCTCCCGGATCAGGTAAAGGTACGCAGTCGGTACAGCTGGCAAAGAAGTTCAATCTGACGCATCTCTCAACCGGAGATATGCTCCGCGCTGAGATTGCTGCCGGGACTGAGCTGGGGAAGAAGATGAGTTCTATCATGAGCAAGGGCGAACTGGTTCCCGATGAGGTTGTGATTGAGATGATCGCCGCAAAGATTGACAATACAAAAGATACCTCAGGCTTTCTGTTCGACGGTTTCCCAAGGACAGTGGCCCAGACCATCGAACTTGAGAAGATGCTTAATGAAAGAGGGATGAAGATAGACAGCATGCTTGTTCTCGATGTTGAACACGACGAGCTTGTTAAAAGACTTATCCTCAGGGCCGACCTGTCAGGCCGTCCCGATGACAAGGATCCTGCCGTTATCGAGAACAGGATTGATGTATATAAATCAAAGACAGAGCCCATAATCGACTATTGCCGCGAGCGGGGAATCTACCAGCCAGTCGATGGCATGGGATCGATTGAGGACATTTTTGGCAGGCTTTCCGGCCTTATGGAGAAATTTGTTTAATTACCTTTAAATACTTTCGTGATCCTCTGTGTTTTTTCCTGTTCCTGACTTCTTAACGGAATATCAGGAAAAAACACTGAGATTGCGGATTGATACAAGACTGATGACCTCATCCAATTTCGTCGATTACATAAAGATCTATTGCCGTTCAGGTAACGGAGGTGCAGGATCGGCTCATCTGCGCAGGGAGAAGTTTATTCCAAAGGGCGGACCTGACGGTGGTGACGGAGGAAGGGGAGGACATATTATTCTGAGGGGTAATGCTCAGATGTGGACACTGCTCCATCTCAAATACCAGCGACATATATTCGCAGAAAACGGGGTGGCTGGTAGTTCAAAGCAGTCGACAGGAGCCGAGGGCAAAGATGTAATCGTTGAGGTGCCTCTAGGAACTACTGCAAAGAGGGAGAGCACAGGGGAGCTTATGTTTGAGATCACCAGCGACGGGGAAGAGAAGATCCTCCTGAAAGGCGGAAGGGGCGGTCTGGGAAATGTTCACTTCAAGTCGGCCACATTCCAGACTCCGCGTTTTGCCCAGCCTGGAGAGACCGGCGAAGAAGATGCCTTTATTCTGGAGCTGAAAGTACTTGCAGATGTGGGCCTTGTGGGATTTCCAAATGCTGGAAAGTCAACACTGCTTTCAGTGGTGTCAGCTGCTAAACCCAGGATCGCCGATTATCCTTTTACAACCCTTGTGCCTAACCTTGGCATAGTAAGCTATCACGACAACAGGTCTTTTGTAATGGCCGACATACCCGGAATCATTGAGGGGGCCCATGAAGGCAGGGGCCTTGGCATAAGATTTCTGAGACATATTGAAAGAAATCCCATCCTGCTGTTTCTGGTACCATCCGACAGTAGAAACATAAAGGAGGAATATGAGATACTTCTTAATGAACTAAGGATGTATAACAGCGAGCTTCTCGATAAGAAGAGACTGCTTGGAATATCCAAGGCAGATCTTCTCGACCAGGAGCTCAGGGATGAAATAAGATTGGACCTGCCGGATCTGCCCCGTGTCTTCTTCTCTTCTGTAACCGGCGAAGGGATAAACACTCTCAAGGACATGATCTGGAAACTTCTCAACAGTTACTGATGATGCCTGAGCTACTTGACCAGCAGTTATTCCTTTTCCTTAACTCCATAAACAGTCCCTTCATGGATAAGGCGATGTATGTGATAACGGCAAAGCTCACATGGGTTCCACTTTATCTTGCCTTGCTTTATATCTTCCATAAGAAAATGGGAAGGAAATTCTGGTTGTTTCTTATAATAATAGCGTTGTCAGTGCTTTTTGCCGACAGGGGATCCGTTCTAATTAAAAACACCGTTGAGAGACCCCGCCCATGTCATGAACAAGCCCTTGAAGGCCGGGTCCATCTCATTGGAGAGAGGTGCGGCGGGAGATACGGATTCGTTTCTTCACATGCCTCAAACGCATTCAATGTTGCCCTTCTCAGCCTGCTAGTCATAAAGAGAAGATGGTATACAATTTCTATTGTTTTCTGGGCGCTTGTTGTGGGTTACAGCAGGATTTATGCCGGTGTCCACTACCCGGGGGATGTAATCTCCGGTTCATTGTTTGGAGCCCTTATCGGATGGAGTATGTATTCGCTGCATGGATATGCCAGTGAAAAACTGCTTAAACCCGGTTCCTGGTTCCTGAAAGAATGAATGCAGGGCACAATACTGAGAATCATTTATCTGACGGAGATCATACTGCCGGATGCTTAAATATCTGCTGCTATGTTTTGTATTCTGACCGATTCTGAAGATCCTTTCTTTAACCTGGCTATAGAGGAATACCTTCTTAAGAACAGCAGGGAGGAGTACCTTATACTTGGAGTAAACAGCCAGGCGGTTATTATAGGTAAGCACCAGGTCGCTCATCGTGAGACTGATACACGCTATGTGACTGAAAATAATATTCCTGTCATACGGCGTATATCAGGCGGTGGAACCGTTTTTCATGACTCTGGTAACCTTAACTTCTCTTTCCTGGCAAACAGTGAAAAGGGCAGGCAGATCGATTTCAGGAGATATACCTCACCCGTGATAAACTTCCTTGATTCAGAGGGAATCATAGCCTCACTCGAAGGGAAGAACGACCTTAAGACAGGCGGACTGAAGATCTCCGGAAATGCCGAACATGTATGGAAGGAGAGGGTGCTGCATCACGGGACCCTCCTTTTTGATGCCAACCTTGACAGACTGCGACTATCGCTTCGTAAGGATACAGCCAGGTACGGCACCAGGGCGGTCAACTCAAATCCATCACAGGTTACCAATATCTCAGCTGTGACAGACCGGAAACAGGGAATCCTTGATTTCAGGAATGCCATGGCCGCATGGTTCGTCAATAACATCCCGGGCACAGAGGTAGGTTATCTGACGGAGACTGAAAAGAAAGCCATCCGCATACTAGCAGAGGATAAATACCATAGCTGGGAATGGAATTACGGATACGGTCCTGACTACCATTTTACCGCTTTG
Source organism: Bacteroidales bacterium (assembly GCA_034003165.1). GTDB lineage: Bacteria > Bacteroidota > Bacteroidia > Bacteroidales > VadinHA17 > LD21. The sequence continues at coordinate 44,518 of JAVEZD010000003.1, forward strand.
TCAGAATATAAATGTAATTTATACACTATTCATTTTTTTGTCAGGGACGGAATAATATCGGAATGCACTATCAGAGGTAATGGAGACCTGGAAAAGGTAGCTAAGTTACTTGAAGGATGCCGTCATATGCCCGGCGATATAGAGGAAAGGCTGGCTGGTGGGGGTATAATGACTGATCACGATTTTGTATTCAGCCTGTTTTGATTTAAGGCTGCTCTCCTGATTTTACTCCTCCAAATAACAGATTCCGGATAAAATTACTACATTGGATTATTAATTCGGTGATTGACAGAAGGACCGGGTATCCGGATAAACTGGTTACTGAATATCAGCTATTTGTTATAGACATATGGATATTTTAAAGTCGGTTCTGGTATGGTTGACCGGTGTGTTATACATGCTGGTCCTTTTTCCTCTGACCTTTGCCGTGTGGTTGGTAATGCTGCCCTTCGACAAAGAAAGGATGGTCACTCATATGCTGCTTGTGTATCAGTCGTGGCTGATCTGCCATATAATGCCGGTTTGGAGTCTTGAGACCATGGGAAACCTGAAGTCTGCAAAAGGAAAGACTTTTGTAGTAATTTCAAATCACCAGTCAATACTTGACATACTTTTTATTAACAGTCTGGGCATGCGTTTTAAGTGGGTATCCAAAATAGAAAACACGAAAGTGCCTGTGCTGGGATGGTATCTTAAGATGGCAGACTATCTTACTGTCGACAGGGGTGACCGGGACAGCAAGGACAGGATGATGGAAGCTGCCCTTTCATGTCTGAGAAGAGGCACATCTGTTATGATGTTCCCTGAAGGTACAAGGTCGGCAGGAGGAGACCTGGGAATCTTCAAGAGAGGGGCTTTTCAGCTTGCAATAGCTTCAGGCAGGCCTGTTCTGCCTGTCGTTATTGACGGTACCGGAGATATCCTCCCAAAGCACGGCCTTTTATTCAGGAGCGGTAACAGGGTGAGGATAAAGGTGCTTGAGCCGGTTGAACCTAAGGATTTTGTGACAGATAACCACGATGAACTGGCTTTATGGTTCAATGAACTGATAAAAAAGGAACTTGTAATACTGAGAAGCACTGATTAAGAAAATGGTCAGAGATGCCGGATACAGAAGAATCCTTTACAGGATGGGTTACTATGAATACCAGCAGGGACTGGTATTCAGACATCTGAATCAGGAAGGGGGATGGGACCGGCATCTGGGTAACTGCCGCGATTTCATACTCAGGTCGGTAATGAGAAGGCAACCTGCCATTCTTACAGTTCTTGGCAGCGGATGGCTTCTCGACCTTCCTCTCGGGGAACTGGCTGCCATAACTCAAAAAATTTACCTTGTCGACATTATACATCCTCCCATGATTCGTGAGAAGATTGAAAGTTTTGACAATATAGAACTAAAGGAAGAAGATGTAACAGGAGGCCTTATTAAGGAAGTATGGGAGAAGTGCCACGGCACTTCAGTTTTCAGAAAAAAAGCGCACAGACAGGATATCAGGGTTCCTGATTATGAACCAGCCTTCGACCAGGGGATGGTGGTGTCACTTAATCTGCTTACCCAGCTTGAGACATTGCCATGCAGATTTCTGGAACGGCATGCTCTTATGTCAAACAATGACATTACCACAATGAAAATGGAGATACAGCAAAGTCACCTGAGCTTCCTGCAAAAGCATGATTCGGTTCTGATAACAGACACATGCGAAGTTGAAACTGACTCAGGTGGCAGGACGAAAACCATTCCGTCACTGCTGCTTCCTCTTCCCCAGGGTAAGATAAACAGTGAATGGGAATGGAACTTCGATAATGAAAAATCAGACTATTATATGAAGAAATCAATCTTCATGGTCTCGGCAAGATGCTATATTAATGAACAGGGATGAAATAAACGGGATTTACCAATCCCTCAGGGACCGGTATGGCCTTCTTCTTGCAGCAGAGAAGAAGAAGTTGTCATTAATCTCATGGATGAGGCTTGTAATTTTTCTTGCCGGAGTGATAGGTTCAGGGATTCTTTATAGTTTTAATACCATTGCGGGAACATCTGGTGTTTTAATTACACTTATTCTTTTCCTGTTTCTAGTAATGAGGTTCAGTATTTCATCAGAAAGGATAAGTCTTTATGAAAACCTTGTAAGGATAAATATAGATGAGCTTAAGGCTCTTGAAGGTGATTATTCCGGATTTGACGGCGGAGGGGAACACCGCGACCGCTCGCATGATTATTCTGAAGACATTGATCTCTTCGGGGATGACTCATTGTTCAGCTATCTTAACAGGACAGTGACTGGACATGGAAGCAGGATTCTTGCTTCATGGCTTAAGGGAAGCGGACCTCTGGGAGAAGACCTTATGGAACGGCAGGCAGCCATCAGGGAGTTGTCGTCAATGCCTGAATGGAGGCAGGATTTTATGGCTGCAGGTCCCGGAGGAAAGTCCGACATCAGTGGAATGGAGGCTCTTTACAGGTGGCTTGCCGGCACCGGGGATATACCGGGTACTCCCTTGCTGAAGACACTGTCAGTTGTTTGTCCTGCCGCTGCCGTAATAAGTCTTGTCATGGCAGTAGTATCACTTATACCAGTGAACGTTTTCATAATTTTCTTCCTTACAAACCTGATGATTGAAGGATTATATCTTAGAAAGATAAACGTAATCCATTCCACCGTCACAGGAAGACATGGGTACCTTGCGCTTGTAATGAAGCTTATAAGAACCTTTGAGAGCAGGGAGTTCAGTTCGCCGCTTCTGATATCAATCAGGGAAAGTCTCTGTTCTGAAAGCGGCTCAGCGGCAGGCCGGATAAGGGAGTTCAACGCTATAGTAAAATCGTTCGACACACGACTTAATATGTTTGTGGGAGCTTTGCTTAACGGACTGTTTCTGTGGGATATCTCTTGTGTTTTGAGGCTTCACAGATGGAGGGATGCAGTTAAAGATGACCTTCCCTTCTGGATAGACCAGATAGGCAAGGTCGACGGACTCATAAGTCTGGCAAACCACGCATATAATAACCCTGACTATGCTTACCCGGTCATTTCCGGTTCGGGACCGGTGTTCAGGGCTGAAAACCTTGGTCATCCTCTTCTTGACAGGGAAAAGAGGGTTACAAATGATCTTTCTATGAAAAGGGGTCAGGTTATTATCATTACTGGAGCCAACATGGCCGGGAAGAGCACTTTCCTGAGAAGTGTTGCCGTAAATATTGTCCTGGCACGTACAGGAGCCCCGGTATGTTCAACGGTGATGGAGATGATGCCTCACAGCCTGTTCACAAGTATGCGAACCACTGATTCGCTCAGCCATAACGAGTCGTATTTCTATGCTGAACTGCAAAGACTTAAATTGCTTAAGGATAGACTTGAAACAGGTGAAGAGATATTTTTTGTGCTCGATGAGATACTGAAAGGCACAAATTCAAATGATAAAAGTCTGGGCTCAAAGCTGTTTCTTAAGAAGCTTGTTGGTCTCGGCGCTTCCGGCCTTATTGCTACCCACGACACCTCTCTGGGGGAAATGGAAAAAGATAACCCGGGAACAGTTGTTAATAAATGTTTTGAGATTGACATAGACGGTGATGAGATTTATTTCGATTACAGGCTTCGTGAGGGCATTACCCACAGGATGAATGCCGCGCTTCTGATGAGGCAGATGGGTATAGCCGGCGAGTGAGATTCTTTTACCCTCAGATATCCACACCCCCATTTTATCAAGGTCAGATTACCTTAGATAATCTTCATGGAAGCTCCTGTGTGCTAAAAACTATGGTGTATTGTTGAAAAATTTAAAGACAACCGCCTCCCCTAAATAGTTATATTTGCGCAAAAATTCTGAAAAATGTCGGTTGTCGGTTATTCGGAAGAGCATATTAAGACCCTT
>JAVEZD010000003.1:48496-53228 GCA_034003165.1 Bacteroidales bacterium
GTGCTAAAAACTATGGTGTATTGTTGAAAAATTTAAAGACAACCGCCTCCCCTAAATAGTTATATTTGCGCAAAAATTCTGAAAAATGTCGGTTGTCGGTTATTCGGAAGAGCATATTAAGACCCTTGAATGGCGCGAACATATAAGGCTGAGGCCTGGTATGTATATTGGCAAGCTTGGCGACGGGTCGTCGCGTGATGACGGCATTTATGTGCTTATCAAGGAGGTGATGGATAATGCCATTGACGAGCACATGATGGGATTCGGTAAGAAGATAGATGTGTCGATAGATGGCCGTGAGGTAAGGATCAGGGACTTTGGCAGGGGGATTCCCCTGGGTAAGCTTACTGAAGCCGTTTCAAGGATGAATACCGGTGCCAAGTACGATTCAAAGGCTTTCAAGAAGTCGGTTGGGCTGAACGGTGTTGGTGTTAAAGCGGTGAATGCCCTTTCGAGCAGGTTTTTTATAAGGTCGGTTCGCGACGGTCAGGAAAGGACTACCGAGTTTGAGCATGGAGTTACAACAAAGGAGCATCCGCAAAAGCCGACCGATGATGAGAACGGTGTTGAGGTTATTTTCGAACCCGACGAAGCACTCTTTGGTAACTACCGTTACCTGTCAGAATACGTTGATTCGCTCCTCAGGAATTATGTGTACCTGAACTCCGGGCTGGTTATAAACTTTAACGGTACCAGGTTCTTTTCAAAAAACGGTCTGGTCGACCTCCTCAATGAGAACATGAGCAAAGAGGGCCTCTACCCTGTCATCCATCTCAGAGGTGAGGATATAGAAGTGGCTTTTACCCATGGGATGCAGTATGGTGAGGAATACTACAGCTTTGTAAACGGCCAGAATACAACACAGGGCGGGACCCATCTCATTTCCTTCAGGGAAGCAATAGTTAAGACAATACGTGATTTCTACAAAAAGGACTATGATCCTTCAGACATACGTTCGTCAATCATTGCAGCAGTCAGCATCAAGGTTGAAGAGCCCGTGTTTGAATCACAGACAAAGACCAAGCTTGGTTCAAAGGACATGGGACCCTCGGGCCCTTCTATCCGGTATTTCATCGGCGAATTTGTAAAGAAACAGCTCGATGACTATCTTCATAAGAACCCTGAGACGGCAAGAATACTTCAGCGTAAGATTCTCGATTCGGAGAAGGAGAGGAAGGCGATATCCTCTATACAGAAACTTGCAAAGGAGAGGGCAAAGAAGGTAAGCCTGCATAACAAGAAGCTCAGGGACTGCAGGGTGCATTATAATACCAACGATGCTAACAGGCTCGATTCAACAATATTCATAACAGAGGGTGATTCGGCCAGCGGAAGTATAACAAAGTCAAGAAACGTTGAGACCCAGGCTGTCTTCAGCCTCCGCGGCAAACCTCTCAATTCATACGGTCTGACAAAGAAGATTGTTTATGAGAATGAAGAGTTCAATCTTCTTCAGGCTGCACTTAACATTGAGGACGGAATCGAAAACCTCAGATACAACAATGTGGTGCTAGCCACTGATGCCGATGTCGACGGCATGCATATACGGCTGCTTATGCTGACCTTCTTCCTGCAGTTCTTCCCCGATCTGGTAAGAAAAGGTCATGTATACATACTTCAGACACCACTTTTCAGAGTACGAAACAAGAAAGAAACAAGATACTGCTATACTCCTGAGGAAAAAGCAAAGGCTATATCAAGCCTTGGACCTAATCCGGAGATTACACGATTCAAGGGACTTGGAGAGATATCCCCCAATGAGTTTATCCATTTCATAGGAAAAGATATCAGACTCGAGCCTGTCAGTATGAAAAAAACTGATACCATCAACGGGTACCTTGAGTTCTATATGGGAAAGAACACCCCTGAAAGACAGGATTTCATAATCGATAACCTGAGGGTAGAAGAAGACCTTGTTGAAGAGGATATTGCAGTTGACCAACAGATTGCCTGATACATATGGAAGAACAGGAGTTTGATATTGAAAGGCCTGAAGATAAAGAAGGAATGACCCCCGAGGGAGGTCAGGGCATCTTTCATTCCCTTACTGCACTCTCGGGGATGTACCAGGACTGGTTCCTTGATTATGCTTCATATGTCATTCTTGAACGTGCCGTACCCCATCTGAATGACGGGCTGAAACCCGTTCAGAGAAGGATTCTTCATTCCATGAAACGGATGGATGACGGAAGGTTCAACAAGGTGGCCAATATAATCGGCCACACAATGCAGTTTCATCCTCACGGGGATGCTTCGATAGGAGATGCCCTTGTTCAGCTTGGACAGAAGGACCTTCTTGTTGAGACCCAGGGTAACTGGGGAAACCTTCTGACAGGCGACGGATCAGCTGCCCCGCGTTATATAGAGGCACGCCTTTCAAAGTTTGCTCTGGAGGTCGTCTTCAATCCGAAGACTACTGAATGGAAACTATCGTACGACGGTCGTAACAAGGAACCTGTTACCCTGCCTGTTAAATTTCCCCTGCTTCTGGCTCAGGGCGGTGAAGGGATTGCCGTGGGTCTTGCCTCAAAGATACTGCCCCATAACTTCAACGAGCTTATTGATGCTTCAATAGACTATCTCTCAGGAAAGGATTTTGTGCTTTATCCCGACTTCCCGACGGGAGGATTCCTTGATGCATCGAAATACAACGACGGTCAGAGAGGTGGTGTGGTTAAGGTAAGGGCGAAAATTGAAAAGATTGATAAAAAAGCATTGGTCATCACTGATCTGCCTTTTGGCAAGACAACCACCACCCTAATTGATTCAATAATAAAAGCCAACGAGAAGGGTAAGATTAAGATAAGGAAGATCGATGACAACACCTCGGCTAATGTTGAGATAGTGATCCATCTGGTACCTGGTGTTTCGCCCGACAAAACCATTGATGCTCTGTACGCCTTTACAGATTGCGAATATTCTATCTCTCCCAATACCTGCGTCATCACAGGCAGTAAACCCTCGTTCATGGGTGTCTCCGACATCCTCCGCCACTCAGCCGACAATACAGTCAAACTTCTTACGACAGAGCTGCAGATCAGGGAAAAGGAACTGATGGAAGAATGGCATATGTCTTCCCTTGAGAAGATTTTTATTGAGGAGAAGATATACAGGGATATTGAAGAGTGTGAGACATGGGAAGGAGTTATAAAGGCTATCGACAGCGGACTGGAACCCTTTAAGAAGAAACTGTTCAGGGAGGTTACGCGGGAAGATATTGTCCATCTGACAGAGATTAAGATAAAGAGGATATCAAAATATGACTCTAAGAAAGCTGATGAACATATAAGGGATATTGAAACCGGTCTTGAGGAAGTAAGAGCTCACCTTAAAAATATTATTGCATATTCGATAAATTATTTCAGGCAGATAAAGAAGAAATACGGCAAAAACCGTGAAAGAAAGTCCGAGATAAGAAGCTTCGACACTATCGAAGCCTCAAAGGTTGTTGCCAACAATGCAAAGCTCTATATCAACTACAAGGAAGGCTTTATAGGTACCGGCCTTAGAAAGGATGAGTTTGTATGCGACTGTTCAGATATTGATGATATTATAGTAATAAGGAAAGACGGAGGCTATCTGGTTACAAGGATTGCAGAGAAGGTATTTGTGGGTAATGACATCCTTTATGCCCAGGTCTTTCTTAAAAATGACGAACGGACAATATATAATATTGTATACCAGGATGGGAAAGACGGTCCCCTGCTTGTCAAGCGCTGCCCTATCACCGGCCTTACCCGCGATAAGGAATATAACCTGACAAGGGGAACCCCGGGTTCGAAGATTGTCTATTTCAGTGCCAACCCCAATGGCGAAGCCGAGGTTATAAAAGTACATCACAAGCCCAGGGCAAGACTTAAGAAGCCTGTGTTTGAGTTCGACTTTGGCATGCTTGCCATCAAGGGGAAATCATCTATGGGTAACATATTGACCCGCAATCCGGTACATAAGATAAGCCTTAAGGAAAAGGGACTTTCGACCCTTGGTGGCAGGAAGATTTGGTTCGATGATGCCGTGTACAGGCTTAATGTTGACGGCCGAGGAACCTTCCTTGGTGAATTCAGCGCCGACGATAAGATACAGGTCATTACAAGGGATGGTTTCTTCAGAATAGCAGGCTTCGACCTCTCAAGCCATTTCGAGGAAAACATACTTCTTATTGAGAAATACAGGCCAGGCAAGGTGTATTCGGTTATCTACTGGGACCAGGAACTGCAGTTCTACTACCTCAAACGGTTTATCATGGAGGAATCGGAAAGACCCCTATGCTTTATAAGCGAGTTTCCCGGATCAAAACTTATAAGCATAACAGAAGTTGAATACCCCCGCTTTGAGATCCATTTCGGAGGCAAGCACAAGGAACGTGAGGCCGAAATTATAGAGGTGGCCGGGTTTATCGGGGTCAAGAGCTACAAGGCCAAAGGCAAGCGTCTAACAAGCTACATGGTCGATAATATCCTTGAGATAGAGCCGGTTGTAAAAAAGGAAATCAGCATTCCTGAAAGTGGCAGTGAGGAAGAAGAGGAAAGGGAAATCCCTGACAACCAGAAACAGCACGATGATCCGGCACAAATGAAACTTGAACTGTAATGATTCCGGGCAGAATCATATACATTATCGGCTTCATGGGATGTGGCAAGACTACCGCAGGGAAAAAGCTGGCGGCTGCCCTTGGATGGCAATATGCCGACCTTGATAAGCTTATTGAAGAAGAGACAGGGAAAAAGATACC
>JAVEZD010000004.1:0-21050 GCA_034003165.1 Bacteroidales bacterium
TAAAAATCAGATTAGCCAGGAAAGGCCGTAAGAGAAAGGCCTACTACCACATAGTGGTAGCTGATAGCAGATCGCCACGGGATGGCAGATATATTGAAAAGATCGGTGTTTATAACCCGATTACCGAACCGGCAGTCGTCGAACTTGATTTCGACAAGGCGCTGGGTTGGCTGCAGAATGGCGCTCAACCTACAGACACATGTAGAGCTATCCTCTCAGGAAAGGGTGTGTTACTTAAGAAGCATCTCCTTGAAGGTGTTAAGAAAGGTGCTTTTGATGAAGCCGAAGCAGAACGACGCTTCGGGGAATGGACCAGGCAGAACGAGGCAAAGAACGAATCACAGAAGTCGAGCCTTGAAAAGAAAAAGGATGAAGTAATCGGCGAACGTCTTGCTGCCGAGAAAAAGATCAACGAGGACAGGGCTGCAAGGCTTGCCAAAAGACAGGCTGAGCTTGCTGCCAAAGCTGAAGCACCAGCTTCTGATGAAGCTGCTCCGGCTGAAGAAGCTGCTGAAGCTGCCGATGCCCCTGCAGAAGGGGAAGCAGGAGAAGCTCCTGCTGAGGAAGCAGCTGCCCAGGAATAGCTTTTCACAAAGGATCGGCCGCCATGGCATATAATGCCGAAATACAGCTGGGGAAGATCCTTAAGGTCTACGGAAACGATGGTTCCGTAACTGTAAAACTGGAAAGACAATTTGTTGAAAACATACCGGAAATGGAATCGGTCTTCCTGATCACACAAGGAAGACCGGTTCCTTTTTTTATTTCAGAAACCATCTATAACGGCGGGGATACCGCCGTGATAAGATTTGATGGTTACGATTCCATTGAAAAGGTAAGGGAGTTTTGCGGATGCAGCCTCTTCCTTACATCAGAGGGCAGTGGAGAAGAGAATGATAAGGCCTCTGCGACCCGGATAACGGGCTTTACTGTCATGCGTCCCGACAGGAGCATAGCCGGAACGGTAAGCTCCGTAATTGAAAACCCCGCCCAATGGCTGCTTGTCGTTATTTCTCCTTCAGGAAAGGAGATACTGATACCTTTTCATGAAGACCTTATAAGGAAGGTTAATATCAGGACCAGGATAATCGTGATGGATATCCCTGAAGGACTTGATGACATAAACGACTGAGCTCCCCGGATATTTTTTATTTGTATTTTCCTGTCGGTGATGCAGCATAATCATCTGCAGAATGTCTTTTACGTAAATAACCAATATTTATAAATATGAAAGGCATTTTAGCAGCAGCAGCAATCCTTACCATCTTGCAGTTCAATACCCTCGTATCGAACGGGCAGGAAGTGGTAAAGGAAACAAGGTCAGTAAGGGATTTTGACAGAGTCAGCTTCGGGGTGGCAGGATCACTTTATATCATGACCGGGCCTGAGTTCAGACTTGAGATAGAAGGTGACCGCCGGGTAGTCGGTAACACTGAAATCCAGGTCAGGGATGGCCGTCTGGTAATAAGAAATTTAAATAATAATTTCGGTTTCAGGGGTGACCAGAAGGTGATCATCAACCTTACGATGCCCGCGATAAATGGAATTGCAGTTTCGGGAAGTGGTGTGGCCGAGATTATGGATGCTGTTTCATCTGACGGGCTCAACCTGGGTGTAAGCGGTAGCGGAAAGCTTAAGGTTCCATCTGTTGAGGCTGACAGACTGGAGTGTTCCATCTCGGGATCGGGAGATATTATTATCGAAGGCAGGGGCAGTGTTGATGATGCTGAAATATCGATTAGCGGATCGGGCAGTTATACAGGCGAACTTACAGAAATAGATCACCTGCTTGTTAAGGTGTCGGGAAGCGGAAGTTGTTATTGCAATGCAGGTGATTCTCTTGAGGCTTCAATATCGGGCAGTGGAAGTATTTATTACTCGGGGAATCCCAGTGTAAATGCCAGGGTGTCAGGTTCGGGAAAAGTTCGCTCGAGATAGCCGGGTTATTTACGGATAATCCTGAAGACGCCGTCCATATCAATCTTAATTATGGGGGAAGGGGAATAGACACCCCGGTCGTCCTGACGATGCCTGACCACATATTCGGCCGATCGGATGATTGACTGATCTATTTCATCAAAGTTGCCGGGAGGATTCATCCCTCCCGGATTGGCCGAAGTTGATACTATGGGCTTTCTGAAGCGGGTTATCAGTTCATTGCAGAATTCATCATTGCATAGCCTTATTCCTACCGAGCCATCGGCGCTGCAGACTCCCCCGGCAAGGTTCCTGCCCCGGGGGTAAATAATAGTGACGGGAGAATCAGATACTTCAAGGATGCTTAGTGCAGCTTCAGGAATAGCACTTACATACCTTTCGAGCATGTTGATACTGCTTACCAGCACAATCAGGCTTTTTGCAGAGTCGCGGTTTTTGATGCTGAAAATTTTCTCAACGGCGCTGTCAAGGGTAGCATCGCATCCCAGTCCCCAGATAGTATCGGTAGGATAAAGGATCACTCCTCCCTTTCTGAGTGTATCAACTGCAGATTTTACGTCGTCGCCGAAGTCCATTTCAGTATAGCTTTACCTGAATACACACTGTTAAACAATCAGTAAGTTAGAGAAATTTTCTTCTAAGCTCTTCACTGGAAAGAGGAGACAGAAGTGCGGGAGCTATGTCGAAGACAGTTTTTGCCCCTGAGTCAGATTTCAACGAAAGCCTGAAAGCAGCTCTGGCGTAAGCCAGAAGGGCTGATGAGGTAAACTCAGGATTTGAATCGAGTCTGAGGGAGTATTCTATAATGTGTTTGTTTTTTCCGTCTTCGCCTGTGGCTCCGCTTCTGAACACAAAGCCTCCGTGATTCATACGGCCATGGTTCTTTTCGAATTCAGCTGCATTTATGAAATGAACTGTTGTATCATATTCATCAAAATATGCAGGCATGGTTTTTATCTTTTCTTCTATAGTCTTCAGATCGGCCCCTTCTTCAGGAACCACATAGCATACCCTTGTATGTTTCTGGCGTGTAGTAAGTTCAGGGTTTTCGCCGTTTCTGACGGCGGAAATGGCACTTTCAACAGGAAGTGTGTACTGGATGGCATTTCTGACACCAGAGATTCTTCTGACTGCATCTGAATGGCCCTGGCTCACCCCCGGTCCCCAGAAGGTATAGTCCTTTCCTTCAGGAAGTATGCAATTGGCATATACCCTGGCTATTGAAAACATGCCCGGATCCCAGCCGACTGAAATGATTCCAGTATGCCCAGAAGTACGGGCGGCCTCATCGACCACCTTAAAGAACTCCGGGATCCTGGAATGAGTGTCGAAGCTGTCGACTGTATTAAACATCCTTACTATTTCGGGGGTCTGGCTGCCAAGGTCAGTAGCGCTGCCTCCGCAAAGAATCATAACATCGATTTTTCCGACATAGGTTTTCATGTCGTTGTATCCCACTACCGGTACATCGGGACTTTTTGTACGGAGCGACGAGGGGTCGCGTCGTGTAAAAAACGCAACAAGCTGCATGTCGCGATTCTGGCGGATGCCGTATTCGACTCCCCTGCCAAGGTTTCCATATCCAACTATGCCGATTTTTATTTTACTGCCGGTTTCCATGATCACTATTGTTTAAGGGCAAATAAAGTATTCTTAATAAAGGTATATTCTGTTTCAGAAGGAAGTCAGAAAGTCAGTTCAAGCAGCTTCATCCTTCTTTTCATCTCCCCTATTACTTCTGCTTCCTTTTCAGGTGAGTCAGCTTCAAAGGTAACTGAAAAACGGATATACTTCCCTGCCTCGTCCCATGGAACCGTTGATATAAGAGACTCAGTTATCAGGAATTCAGAGAATTCGGCTGCTGTGCGGAAGGTGTTACCGTTTTTAGTGCCGGCCGGAGCTTTTACGTAGCAGTAGTAGGTTCCCCCGGGCTTTCTGGCATCAAATCCAAGGTCGTTGAGAGCACTCACAAGGAGGTTGTGTCGCCTTGAGTATTTCTCAACGGTTTTTTGTGTCAGTTCAGGATGATCAAGGGCTTCAGCAGCGGCTTTCTGGATTGCCCTGAACTGTCCCGAGTCGCTGTTGTCCTTGACTGTGGCAAAGGCCTTAACAGCGGCAGGATTGCCGCACAGGAAACCTATCCTCCAGCCAGTCATGTTGAATGCTTTTGAAAGAGAGTGAACCTCAACACCTACCTCCATGGCACCTTTTACAGAAAGAAAACTTAAGGGCTTGTTTTCGTCGTAGGTGAGTGCTCCGTAAGCTGCATCGTTGATGACTATTATATTGTTTTTCCTTGCAAAATGAACCACCTCCTCAAAAAATTCTGCCGGGGCCACGGCTCCGGTGGGGTTATTGGGATAGTTCATGTACATCATTTTGGCCTTTTTGAGAACCGAAGACGGTACTGATGCAAGGTCGGGAAGGAAGGAGTTCTTTTCGTGAAGTGGAAGTTCAAAGACGTCTCCCCCAAGGTATTTTGTATAGGTTGCTGTAACCGGGTAACCGGGTACTGTTGTCAGAAGTATATCTCCCGGGTTGATGAAGCATATTGGAAGCATGGCAAGAATGGGTTTTGAACCTATGCCATGAATGATATTAAGTTCAGGATCGAGGTCCTTCAGGCCGTAAACGTTTGCCAGATAAGCAGCTGCCGCTTCACGGAATTCTGGAATCCCATTGTCGGCATACCATCTGTTTTCGGGTCTGCCGGCCTCTGAGGCCAGGGCTGCAACAACAATGGGGTCGGCCGGAAGGTCGGGCTCACCAACACCCATATCTATAAGTTCTGTTGTGGGATGGGCCTTCCGGGCCGCTGCCTTGGCTCTTTTTATAAGTTCGAACTTATAAATAACGGTCGACTTACCGAACGACCTGCCTCCAAGACGCTCAGATACTTTATCTTCAAAAAAACTATCCATCGGTAAAAAATATTAACTCATTGAAAAATAACCCGGCAAATGTAAAAAAACAATTGCTTCGGTGAAGTCTGATCGGGTCAGGTGTGATCATTTTTTATAAAAAAGATACAGAAAATTTGTTATTGATTGTCTACGCGCTTTCATTACTGCAAAAAGAGGTTTAAATTTGATAATGTAACTATCCTTTGTTCTTTGTCATCAAAGTAGCCTTTTCTATTGTTTATTTTAAAACAGAAGGTCATGAACAGATATGTTTATTTAACCTGTGCACCGGAAGCACTTGTTGCTTCCATGCTTCCTCCTGAAGGTTTCGGACTGTACCTGTCGACGGGTACTAAAAAGAGAAACAAGGGTCAGACTATATTTTTCGAGGTTGACTTATCGAAGATAGAGGGTCTGATAGATACAGAGAGCCTTAACAGGAGGTGTGTGGCAAAAGAAGACGGCAGTCCCAAGAGCTCCGTGTACCTTTCAGTATACAGGGTTCTGGAGACTGTACCGCTGCAGGCACTCAGGAGCCTGTACATAACCACCGATCATGGCTGTGTACTTGAGTTGAAGCAGCAGAGCTATGATAAAAGCAGGGAGAAGATGGATGCCCTTCACCTGTACCAGGAGCTGACACCGGTCACTCCCCTTGTGGCCAGCGGCCTTCCTCCTTCAGTATTCCTGAGGAAGCTGACCGACGGATCGACACCAATAAGACTTCCGAAACTCTTCTTTGTTGAGCTTAAGCTGGGCGAACTGGCAAACAATCCACTTTATGGGTCTGCTGAACATCTTCCCTATAGCAATATAGGGCACCTCAGGGATTGCCTCGAGATACTGAGGGGAGAATATGAAAAGCATATGAAGACAGTACAGAGAGTCTTTAGCGGGGAGCTTCTTTACAGAACCATTGACACAGGGTTTTATGTGGGAAGCGGGGACGATATCCTTTTCTATCCTTATCCTTCGATGAAAGAGCTTGAGAATATTAACTACGAATTCTTCAGGGCAATCTAAGATCTGTAGTCATGTCATTTTCAATCCGCTTCCGGTCAGATACCGGCAGCGGATTTTTATTGAGATCCTGTTATTTAGAATTATTCTAATGAAAGATCCTGCGTTTTAAGAAACACTTTTTTAGTTTGGATTAATAAAAAACTAATATAGTTTTGTACCGGCAAATTTTTTTGCTTTTCGTAACCTAATTTTTCAAAATTTAAAAACAGATATCATGATTAACAGCATTTTTTGGATCGTCCCGATAGCGGGTCTTGTGGCGTTACTGTTTGCCTGGATCTTTTACAGGAACATGAAGGCGCAGGAGGAAGGGACTGACCGGATGAAGGAGATCGCCTTGTACGTCAGAGAAGGTGCGATGGCCTATCTGAGTCGCCAGTACTCGGTTGTAATAAAAGTTTTCATTGTTTTGGTAGTACTTCTGACCATCCTGGCCTATCTTGGAATTCAGAACCCCTTTGTCCCCATTGCCTTTCTTACCGGTGGTTTCTTTTCCGGTCTTTGCGGTTATCTGGGCATGAAGACAGCAACCTTTGCTTCGAACAGAACAGCCTGGGCTGCTTCAAAATCGTTGAACAAAGGTCTGCAGGTCGCTTTAAGGAGCGGTGCCGTTATGGGTCTTGTAGTAGTTGGTTTCGGCCTTCTTGATATTGCCCTCTGGTTCCTCATCCTTAACGGATGGGTGTTTACTCCCGACCATATGGATACCGGGTTGCATTTCCTCGGACTTACCTTTGTCCACCCCGGTACCACTGAGCATGAGAAACTCATCGAGATCACTGCCATTATGCTTACCTTCGGTATGGGTGCATCAACACAGGCTCTCTTTGCACGTGTAGGTGGTGGAATCTTTACAAAAGCAGCTGACGTAGGTGCTGACCTTGTTGGTAAGGTAGAAGCCGGAATTCCTGAGGATGACCCGCGTAACCCTGCCACCATTGCTGATAACGTTGGTGACAACGTAGGTGACGTTGCAGGTATGGGCGCCGACCTTTATGAGTCATATGCAGGATCCATTCTTGCCACAGCCGCTCTTGGTGCTGCACTGCCTGCAATCACAGGCGACAGTCAGATAAAAGCCGTTATAGCTCCAATGATTGTATCTGCCATCGGTATTTTCCTTTCAATAGCCGGGGTTTATTTTGTAAGGACAAAAGAATCGGCTACACCGAAGGCTCTGCTTAATGCCCTTCTTCTCGGAACAGGAGGAAGCTCAGCCCTTATCCTGGTTGTGCTGGCTATCATGGCCGGTATTGACTGGATCACATGGGGTGTTTTCGGCTCAGCAGTATCTGGTCTTGTAGCCGGTGTAATCATCGGACAGGCAACAGAATATTTCACTTCTGACGGTAACAAACCCACCCAGGGTATAGCAAAGCAGGCTCAGCAGGGTCCGGCTACTGTTATCATTGAAGGTATGGCTGTGGGTATGTTCTCAACATGGATCCCCATTGTTACTATTGTAGCAGGTATCATTGCAGCTTATGGTTTTGCAGGTGGCTTCACCAGTTTTGCAAACGGAGTATATGGTATCGGCTTTGCAGCTGTTGGTATGCTTTCGACACTTGGTATAACACTTGCTACGGATGCTTTCGGACCGATAGCTGACAACGCCGGTGGAAACGCCGAGATGTCAGAGCTTCCGAAAGAAGTAAGGGAAAGAACAGATGCACTCGACGGTCTTGGAAACACAACTGCAGCCACCGGTAAAGGTTTTGCCATCGGTTCGGCAGCTCTTACCGCCCTTGCCCTTATGGCAGCTTATATGGAAGAGGTAAGGCTCTGGCTGGGCAGACTTATTGATAAGGCTCCCGAAGGCTACAAGCAGATAGGAGACACTATTTTTTACGGAGATACGGTTCCTGCAGTCCAGGACGGACAGGTGGCAATTAATATAACATCAGCCACAGTAAGGGATTTCGCTGCTGCCTATGATCTTTCAGTTCTCAATCCAATTATGTTGGGCGGAATATTTATAGGTGCAATGATGGCCTTCCTTTTCAGTGCTATGAGTATGAAAGCCGTGGGACGTGCAGCTGGTAAGATGGTTGATGAAGTTCGCCGCCAGTTCAGGGAAATTCCCGGCATCATGGATGGCTCAGCCAAACCCGAATATGCAAAGTGCGTTGAGATATCAACTGCCGGAGCTCAGAGTGAAATGCTTGTTCCCTCACTTCTGGCTATTGCTGTACCCGTGGTTATCGGAGTTCTGTTCGGAGTGGCCGGTGTTATCGGACTGCTTGCAGGCGGACTGACATCTGGTTTTGTTCTGGCAACAATGCTTAACAATGCCGGAGGTGCATGGGATAACGCCAAAAAATACATTGAAAAAGGTAATTATGGCGGCAAGAAAAGTGATCCCCACAAAGCAGCTGTCGTTGGTGACACTGTAGGTGATCCGTTTAAGGATACATCAGGTCCTTCACTTAACATCCTTATCAAGCTCATGTCGATGGTATCGGTTGTTCTTGCCGGTCTGACAGTGGCTTACAGCCTCATGTAATAATATCTTATTAAGATAAAATATAAACCGCCGGGATTTTCTCCCGGCGGTTTTTTTTGCTGAGCGATGATCTTCATCCCTGGTGCTTTTACTTTTTAATCATGCTATTAATCAGGAACAATGAAGATTTGTTTACTTTTACTTAAGAAAGAAAATAGATGAACTTACCCTCAGAAGCCGATATAAGAGCCGCCCATAGCAGGATAGGCAAATTCATTCACCGGACCCCGGTGATGACATCGCGGCAGATCAACAGCATCCTTGGATGTGAGTTATGGTTCAAGTGTGAGAACTTTCAGAAGGTGGGCGCCTTCAAATTCAGGGGAGCCACCAATGCAGTGATGTTGCTTGATGAGAAACAGAAGACTAAAGGCGTTGTTACACACTCATCGGGTAACCACGCAGCTGCCCTGGCTCTGGCAGCTTCCATGAACGGGGTCACTTCCTATATTGTTATGCCTGAAAATGCCCCGGAGGTTAAAAAGAGAGCCGTTGCAGGTTACGGTGCAGAGATCACCTTCTGCGAACCTACTCTTAAAGCCAGGGAAGAGACATGCCGCCGTATAATGGATGAGAAGGGAGCCGTTCTTATCCATCCCTATGATAACTTCAATGTGATATGTGGTCAGGGGACAGCTGCCCTTGAGCTGATTGAGGAGGCAGGTGTCCCCGACATCATTGTTGCACCCATCGGTGGGGGCGGATTGATGAGCGGGACCTCGACTATTGCAAAAGCTGTTAAGCCCGGTATAAAAGTTATAGGAGCTGAACCGTTAAACGCCAATGATGCATGGCTATCCCTGAAAAGCGGTCATATAATACCTTCAGTCAATCCGAAGACCGTGGCCGACGGGTTGCTGACTTCACTAAGCCAACTGACCTTTTCGGTAATAAAAAGAAATGTTGATCAAATACTTACCGCCAGGGAAGAGACGATAATTGAAGCCATGCTCCTGGTCTGGGAAAGGATGAAGATAATTATAGAACCTTCATCAGCAACGGTTGTTGCAGTGATAATGGAGAATCCCGGAATTTTCAGGAACAAAAAAGCAGGTCTTATAATTTCGGGAGGTAACGTGGATTTCAGAAAACTGCCTTTCTAATCGGCTTTGCCGAGCCAGGCAATTACAGGATAATGATCAGAGTATCTGAGTTTTTTAATCTCAAAGGACTTGCTCTCAAAAAATTCGCTGTAAAGGATATAGTCAATTCTGTTGGGTGGGTACTTATCCTTGTACGTAAATCCTGCTCCGTAGCCCGAAGTGACAAAGGAGTCCTTAAGGCCTCTTCGTATTTTTCTGTATGAATAGGAAACGGGGGTATCGTTAAAATCACCGGCTACAATAACGGGCCAGGGCGAAGAGTTGATATGGTCCTTCAGGACACCTGCCTGTGCAGCTCTTTTAACAAAACCCTGTTTAAGACTTCCCGAGATATTGAGAATATTGTTTATGGTCTCCTGGTTGTCACTTGCCGTGATCTCTTCAAGAAGGGTCTTTTCCATACTCATCAGCCTGAACGACTGCAGGTGGTTGTTGTAAATCCTTATGGTATCATCGCCTGCAAGTACATCCGTATAAACAGAAAGACCGGCCGATCCGGGGTGTATTATCTCTCCCCTCGAAATAACGGGAAGCCTGCTGAGGGTTATAATGCCCGTATAACGGTTTCTTCCGGCTTCAAGAACCTTCATATGAACTCTGTAGCGTCCCCCGAATGCTGCCCTGATTTCCGATTCCTTATTTGCAGGTGATCCCTGGAAATAGAGTTCCTGGAGGCATATGATATCGGGTTGCTGTTCCTTGAGGAAGTCAATAATAGGCTGCTCTGAGCTGCCTGGCTTCTTTGTTGCAAGGTTATTGAAAAGATGAACATTGTAACTTATTACTTTTATTGTCGCGCTTTTGTCCTCTCCAGGTTTTTTGATCTTTATATAGTTGGAAAGATGGGTAAAACCCATTAATATAACTGCAAGTGAGATAAGGGCTTCGGGCTTGAGCTTTACTGCCCATATTAACATGAATATTATGTTAAGGAGAAGAATATAAGGAAAGGCCAGTCCGAAAAATGCCGGGATCACAGTGACCCCCGGGTTGATATGGACCGAAAGGAATGAAAGCAGGAGTGCTGCCACAGCCAGCAGGTTTGTTAAGAGAAGAAGTCTGTACAGTAACCTTTTCATTTCTCAGCAATAAGAGGAGCTAAGATATAAGTAATTGTAGTAAAATAATTTATGTGCGACATCTTTTTGATAAGAGGAAGACAGAAGAGGTCGAACGCTAAAAATCCGGTGGCTAATTCCTTTTCTGACTTTCGCGGAAAAGCAGGTCTTTTTCCTCTTTTGTAAGGCTTTCATAACCTCCTTTTGATATTTTATCAAGAATTGCATTGATCCTGTTCTGATGATCGGCCTTCTGCTTGTTGAAATCATAATCGTTAACAGGTTTTTTGTAGGTGACTTTCATTTTCTTCTTTGGTTTGAACAAGGTCACAATCCTGTCGATGATCAGGTTGATCCATTTCCCTATATCACGTCCCTTCCTGAGGTTGCCGGAATATAAATACCCGAAAAGAGCTCCTCCTATATGCGCTATCTTTCCCCCCGAGTTTACAGAGAAATCCATGAAAGAGGTCAGGATAAAGATGGCAAGAGCCATGTATTTTATCTTTATTCTGCCAAGAAGAAAAAGGTTCACAGTATAGTCGGGTACATATACGGCAATGGCAATCACAACGGCCATAACGGAGGCAGAGGCCCCAATGGCCGACGAGTCAGCTACCATTCCCGTAAAGGCAGGAAAGATATTGAATGATATTATGTAAAGAATGGCACCGCTGATACCTCCCAGGAGGTATACGGCCACAAGTTTTTTCTGATCAATGTAATGGAGGAAGATAGTGCCGAACCAATAGAGCCACAGCATATTGAACAGGATATGCCATATATCTTTGTGGGTGAACATATATGTGATAAGGGTCCATGGCCTAAGAAGCAGTGCTTCCGGAGAAGCCGGTACAGAGAAGATGTTTACTGCCCCGGCTGCCAGTCCCTGTTTATTAAGAAGATATCCTGCTATTGCAACCAGGGTCAGGAAGATGAAAACGGCAACATTAATTATTATTAGCCTTACGAGATAGCTGCCGTTATGGAAGGTCCGTTTTATGTCATCCCAGATCCCCATCAGTAGAGTGTGTTAGTGGTCTTTCTCCAGTACCTTATAAGAAAATAACCGAACAGCATTCCTCCCAGGTGGGCCGCATGGGCAATGTTGCTGCCGGGCTGTGCAAAAGCAAGGTATAGTTCGAGGGCACCGTATCCAAGTACAAAATATTTGGCCTTGATAGGAATAGGAGGGAAGAGAAGCATAAGCTGGGTATTGGGGAAGAGTACCCCAAAGGCAAGCAGAATGCCGAATACGGCTCCTGAAGCTCCAACAGTCGGAACATTAAGAAGCATCTGCAGGTTCTTCATCCCTTCGTCAGCAAAGACCCTGCCTTCATTGAAATAGGCATTGCCATCGTTAAGTACCAGTTGTAGCTGATCGGGACCGAGTGCAGCAATAAGTTTTGTGTACTGGATGGCTATAACCGATTCGTGTACCAGTGCTGCCCCCAGTCCGCATACCATATAATAAATAAAAAACCTTTTCGGGCCCCATACATTTTCAAGGATAGCCCCGAACATATAAAGGGCAAACATATTAAAGAACAGATGCATCAATCCACCATGCATAAACATATGGGTGATGATCTGCAGAGGCATGAAGTGTTCCGACTTCGGGAAATACAGACCCAGTATACCGGTAAGGTCTATCCCCATTATATTTCTGACCACGAAGGTGACAATAAGCATCAGTACGTTGATCAGTATGATGTTCTTGACAACAGGCGGCAACCCCATAAATCCTCTTCCGTATCCGTTCATCTCAGTATATGTTTATTGTCATGATAACTTTATTGCCGCCCAAATTAAGTATTAGGCTTTAATCCGGCAACCTGTATTTAAATATTATTGAAATCTTTTATCAATTTCCCCGAGAGTAAGAATATTTATAACCGGTTTCCCTTTCGGAGAATAATTTGGAGAAGCACAAGCAAACAGAGTATCAAAAAGATCCTCCATTTCGAAGAGCGACAGGGGTTTCCCATAGGGTACTGCCATGGCGCCAGAGACAGCAACTGCAATTTTCCCGTACAGGCTTAAGGAGGGATCCGTCTGAGTGTTTTTAAATTCTTCTATAATTATGTCGAGCAGTGATGAAGGATCTCCGGCCTCAGCATAGGGAGGAAGCCCCTTGAGGACAACGTAGTTGTCATCATTGAATTCAATGTTGAAACCCATTGCGGATAATTCCTTGTCTATTTCCCTTAGCACACATATATCGGCGGGATTAAGGTTCACCCTAACCGGAAAAAGACTTACCTGGCTCGATCCCTGCGGGGTATCCGGTATTGCCAGAAAACGTTCGAAGAGTATCCTTTCATGGGCTCTCTTCTGATCAATTATCATTACTCCCGACTTGACGGGACAGGCTATATAGCGGTTCCTTATCTGGAAAAATTTCCTGCTATGTTCTGCTTCAACTGGTTGCCCCGGACTGTTATCTGAATGGTTTTCAATACCATGGTAAAGCTTTTCCCATCCACCGGTACGGTCATTCTCAAACCTGCTTATAAAGGATGCCTGCGAATAATCCCTTTCTTCTCCCGCGAATGGGTTGTATCCGGCATTTACAGATATCTCAGGGGGACCGGGCATATCCATTCCGGCCCGGGGAACGGGGATGTCTATAATTCCCTCATTGCCAAAATCAAGTGAAGGAACGATATTAAACCTTCCCAGTGCCTCCCTTACCGATGCCATGATTATCTGCCATATAGCTCTTTCGTCTTCAAACTTAATCTCTGTCTTGGTAGGGTGGATATTTATATCAATTGATGCCGGATCGGTCTCGAGGTATATGAAATATGAGGGTATTGAATCGGGAGTAAGGATATTCTGATAGGCTTCAACCACTGCCTTGTGAAAATACGGATGTTTCATGAAGCGGTCGTTGACGAAAAAGAACTGCTCGCCAAAGGTCTTCCTTGCATTCTCGGGTTTCCCAATAAAACCTTTTATTTTAATAAGGGTGGTTTCGGTATCGAGGGCTATCAGGTCGTTTGTCATCTGCCTGCCAAAGACCCCGATGATCCTCTGTTTGTAGTTGCCCTGCGGGAGGTTATATATCTCACTGTCATTATGATATAGGGAAAATCTTATTCCCGGGTGGGCCAGGACCACTTTCTGGAATTCAGTTATTATATGCCTTGTTTCGGTGTTATCGGACTTAAGGAACTTCCTGCGGGCAGGTATGTTGAAGAAGAGATTCTTGACCGAGAAGCCTGTTCCGGCGGGACAACTGCATGGCTCCTGCACCTCGACCTTTGAACCGCTGATGACTATCCTTGTGCCGGTCTCGCTTTCCGGGTTTCTCGTCTTAAGCTCAACCATGGCAACAGCAGCTATCGAGGCCAGAGCCTCGCCCCTGAATCCCTTTGTCCTTATTGTAAAGAGATCCTGGGCCGTAGTGATCTTGCTTGTAGAATGTCTTTCGAACGATAGCCTTGCATCGGTCTCAGACATCCCGCAACCGTCGTCAGTGACCTGGATCAGTGTTCTGCCCGAATCCTTTATTACCACGGTGATATTCGAAGCACCTGAATCGACGGAGTTTTCCATAAGCTCCTTAACAACAGATGCAGGCCTCTGAATGACTTCACCTGCAGCAATCTGGTTTGCTACAGAATCGGGTAATAATTTAATCAGATCGGCCATATAACTATGATCTAACGAAGAATCGTTACAAGTGATAACAATAATAATACTTTCAGACTGCAAATATAAGAATTATTGCCACAGCAGCTTTTTGGCCGTGAGGGGGAAAATCATGGATGCATGCGGGCCGGGTTATTTTATATTATATGTATGATTATCTTTGTAAAAAAATCCAGGATGAGAAATTTAATTGTTCTTCTTTCAGTTTTTACCGTTCTTTTGTTTTCATCCTGTTCTGACAGGGAGGAGAAGAACTCCATCGAAGTGATGACATTTAACATCAGATACGATAATCCGGCCGACAGTCTTAATTCATGGTCAATGAGGGCTCCTTTGGTTTACAGGTTCATTGAGGATAAGAAACCGGATTTACTCGGATTGCAGGAAGCTCTCTGGAAGCAGTACGAGTATCTCGATACCCTTCTCACGGATTATGCATCAGCCGGAGTGGGTCGCGACGATGGTGCAAGGGGAGGTGAGATGAATCCTGTCTTTTACAGAAAGGACAGGTTTGACCTTATAAGGAACAAGACCTTCTGGTTATCGGAGAACCCCGATTCGGCAGGATCCATAAGCTGGGGATCATCCCTCCCGAGAATAGTTACATGGATGGAGCTTTCAGACAAGCTTACCGGGGAGCATTTTTATATTTTCAATACCCATTTTGCCCATGACTCAGATACTGCAAGGATGATGAGCTCACAGCTACTTATGTCTGAGATCGACAGTATAGCCAATGGCTTTCCTTTTGTTGTTACGGGCGATTTCAATATGAAGATCTCGGATGAGGGTTACAGAATCCTTACCGGTCCGTTTGAGAGTGTCCCGCTGATGGCTGATGCATATGCAATAAGCGAAAAAAAACATACCGGTCCAGCCTATACCTTTAACGGCTTTTCGGATACCACTAGGGGTGGAAGGATAGATTATATTTTTGTCAGGAAAGGACTGAGGGTACTCAGCCACAGGGCCTATATCAAAAAGGAACACGGGACCTTCCTGTCTGATCACTGGCCTGTATCCGCATCAGTGCTTATTAAGAAGGAGCTTCCTTAAATCATCCGGCTACATTCATCTGCAGCAGGCAAAGGCCCTGTTGTTACGATCTCTTTTTGTACTGCCTCACTGCCAGGACAGTGAAGAATACAGCGATGGCCAGAAGAGAAAGTATATCCCGCCCTACATCAGCTATTCCCGAACCCTTTAGCATGACCATCCTGTTGATCCTCATTATGTAGGCAACAGGGTTGATAAGATCCACCTTCCTGGCCCATAGCGGCATACTCTCAAGAGGAGTGAAAATACCGCTCATCAGGATGAACACTATAAGTATGAAAAAGGCAATGAACATGAACTGCTGCTGTGTGTCTGAGAAAGTAGAGATGAAGATTGCCATACCCAGAACGGCAACCAGGAAGATGGCAGTACATAGAAACAGCAGGGCTATACTGCCTTCGAAGGGTATGTCAAATGCCAGCTTTCCCAGGAGAAGGCCAATGATGAGATCGACTATCCCTATTATGAGAAAGGGAACCATCTTTGCAGTTATGAACTGGTATTTCTTAACCGGAGTAACGTTGATCTGCTCGATAGTTCCTATCTCTTTTTCCCTTACCAGATTGAGCCCTGCAAGCAGGAAGCCGATGGCAGTAACGAGAATGCCCAGTATCCCCGGAAGCATATAGTATTTGTAGTTGAGAAGTTCATTGTACCAGTAGCGGTTGCTGACCACTATCCCTGATCCCGTCACAGGCATCAGGGCGCCTGCCTTCCCGGCCATTATGTTTAAATTGTAGTCTGAAAGCACCCCGTTGAGATAGGCCCAGGTGAGCTGTGCCGATGATGCATTTATTGCATTTACCGATGCCATCACTGTGGCGGGTGTCCCTTTTATTATGTTCTCACCGAATCCCCGGGGAATGTTGAGGACCATATCCGTTTTATCGCGGTGCAACAGAGCCGCCCCTTCTTCTTCAGAGAATGTCTCACCGGATATCATGAAAAAAGTTGAAGCTTCAAGTTTATTAACCAGGGCCGTCGACTCCACTGACCTGTCCCTGTCGATGACAGACACCCTGACATTCCTTAGTTCAAAGGTCACGGCCGGGACAAGGATAAGCATCTGGACCACCGGGACGGCGAAGATAGCTTTGCCGATAAACCTGTTACGGAAGATCTGTATGAACTCTTTTCTTATCAGATAAAGTATGGTTCTCATGCAGTTTCGGTTCTTTTTTATAATTCGTAGCTACAGGTTCTGTTGACCCACCTCATCCCCGGATCACTGAAGCCTTATTTTGAAATTCCTGATACTCAGAGTTATGAAGATTAATGTAAATATGATAAGGATAAGTGTCTCTTTCCATACAGACATCAGCCCGGTTCCCTTGATCATTATATCCTTTATTATGACAATGAAATAGCGTGGCGGCAGGATGGAACTGACCCAGTCATAAACCTCGGGCATATTGCTTATCGGAAATATGAATCCTGATAAAAGAATAGTAGGAAGCATCATGCCAATGAGTGAGATGAAGATGGCCTGTTGCATGGTTTTCGACACTGTTGAAATAAGTATTCCCAGTGACAGGCTCATAAGGATATAAAGCATGCTTTCGGCCATCAGAAGGATGATGCTGCCCTTGACAGGCAGCCCGAAAACCAGCCACGACAGTGCCAGGATGAGTATGACATCGACCAGTGACAGGAAGAAATAGGGGGTTACTTTTCCGATGATTATATGCAGTGGCTTCAGGGGTGAAACAAGAAGAACCTCCATGGTCCCGAATTCCTTTTCACGCGTTATGGTAACGGAAGTCATCAGGGCGCAAATCAGTATCATGATAAGGGTAATAACTCCCGGGACGAACATATAGTGGCTCTTCAGTGCCGGGTTATAGAACATTCTTACTTCAGGTATTACCGGCGGAGCAAAGGCTGAGGCGGCTGCCAGTTCCCTGTTGAAGTCGGTGATGATGGCTGTCATATAGTTTGTTACCAGGGTAGCGACATTGGGTTCAGATCCGTCGGTAATAATAGTTAGTCCAGCCCTCCCCTGGCTTACCAGGTTGGTTCCGAATCCTGACTCAAACACCACCACAGCTTTTGTCTCTCCTCGTTTAAGTACCCTGTCAATGTCGTCATAGCTAAGCAGGTCGCCAGTCTTTGTAAAGAAACCTGAAGAGCATATTTTAGCTGTAAGGTTAACAGTAACCTCATCCTTTGACATATCGAGAAAAGCCACTCCTGCATTTTCTATGTCAGTCCTGACCACATATCCGAAAAGAAGGATCTGGGCTGCCGGGATACCGAACAGTATTATCATCGTCCGGTAGTCGCGGAAGATGTGGAGGAATTCTTTCTTTACAAAGCCAAGGAAGCGATTCATAGTTCAGTTATTTACAGGGCGGGCAATCTTAACAAACACCTCTTCGACAGAAGCGGCTGAGTATTCTCTTTTAAGGGCGGCAGGTGAGTCGAGGGCCACAATACGTCCCTCACTCATAATTGATATCCTGTCGCAGTATTCTGCTTCGTCCATATAATGCGTTGTCACAAATACAGTTATACCATCTGACGCCGCTTCATAAATAAGCTCCCAGAACTGACGTCTTGTAAGAGGATCGACTCCTCCGGTGGGCTCATCGAGAAATACAATTTTGGGTTGATGCAGGATAGCCACTGAAAAGGCCAGTTTCTGCTTAAGTCCCAGTGGAAGGCCCGAGATAAGGCTGTTGCTGTATTTCCCGAAGTCAAGTTTCTCAAGAAGCCCTGCCAGCCTTGACTTTATAAGGCTTTTCTTCATCCCGTAGATGCCACCGTACAGCACAATGTTTTCCTTCACCGTAAGATCCTCATATAGAGAGAATTTCTGGCTCATATAACCAATATTCTTCTTAAGCTTCTCTGATTCTTTGGCCACGTCATAGCCTGCCACAATCACTTCTCCGGAAGTAGGTGCCGAGAGCCCGGATAATATTCTTAAAGCAGTAGTTTTTCCTGCCCCATTGGCTCCGAGGAAACCAAAGATCTCTCCTTCATACACTTCGAAACTGAGGTTGTCGTTGGCTGTGAAGTCCCCGAATTTCTTAACGAGATTGTTTACTGATATTACTTTCGTCTTCATGGTTGCCACGACTGAAAGGTTGAGTCATCCTGTTTCCCGCCATCCATCCTATGACGGTTTGCCATCAGTTCGAGGAAACGGTCCTCGATACCCGGTGAAGCCTCAGCCAGCTCAGCATCGCTGATCCCAAGGTTCATCAGGTATGCCTGAAGTCCGTCAGGTATCAGGTCGTCGCGGAAGGTAACATGAACCGAGTCACCAAAGGGATAGGCAGCTGATGTTTCAGGGAATGACTTAAGGGCCTTGATAAGCCTGTATTTCCCCGATGATGTTGCTGAAAACAGTCTCTTTCCGAAACCTTTTATTATTCCTTCAGGTGTATCAACCGACATAATACTGCCATCCTGGATCAGGGCCACCCTGTCGCACCTCATTGCTTCGTCCATATAGGGTGTCGAAACAATTATTGTTATGTCGTGACTTCTGAGTTTCTTAAGCATGGTCCAGAATTCTGACCGCGAAACAGCATCAACCCCTGTTGTAGGTTCATCGAGAACAAGCAGGCGGGGTTTGTGGATCAGTGCACATGAGAGGGCAAGCTTTTGTTTCATGCCTCCTGAAAGTTTTCCAGCAAGGCGGTCCTTAAAAGGTTCTATATGCGAATAGATATCCGAGATGAGGTAATAGTTCTCCTTCACAGTGGTCCCGAAGACGGTGGCGTAGAAATTCAGGTTTTCTTCAACTGTAAGATCGTGGTAGAGGCTGAACCTGCCTGGCATATAGCCAATGTTTCTTCTCAGCTCCTTAAAATCCTTTATAACGTCGAGGCCAAGTACTTTCAGGCTGCCACTACCTGGGATCAGCAGGGTGCATATTAACCTGAACAGAGTTGTTTTTCCGGCTCCGTCGGGACCTATAAACCCGAATATCTCATTTGGCCGGACCGTAAATGACACTCCACTGAGAGCTTTTACCGTGCCGTATTCTTTACTAATATTTTCTGCTTCTATAACCATTTCCATAGCTGCTGTTTTCTCATTGAAAAAGGGCTTCACCGGGCATTCCCGATTTCATGGACCCATCGTTTTTGACATCAATGGTAACTGCATAGACCAGTGTGACACGTTCCTCTTTCGTCTGGATTATCTTCGGGGTGAATTCGGCCTTGTCGGCTATGTGGGTGACTGTTCCGTCAAAGGATCTGTAGCCCTTTTCCCCGTCATCAATCCTGACAGTGCAGCTCTGGCCCGTTTTTACGGATCCGAGTGTGGCTCCGCTTACGTAGACCTTGAGCTTTATAACTGTCAGGTCGGCTATCCTTACAAGTGGTTTCCCTGCTGCTGTCAGTTCGCCCTTTTCAATGTATCTGTCGAGGACGGTGCCGGTAGCAGGACTGATGACATAGCTCCGGGCGATCTGTTCCTCAAGGATCCTCTTCTTTGATCCAAGAACTGACAGCTCTGCAGCCACTGATGCTTTCTGTGTGTTGTTGGCTTCAATCTGTTTTTCAAGAACGGCAACCTGACCCAAAAGATCGTCATGCTGCTTTTGTGTGGCGGCATCATCCTTAAGCATGTTGGCTATGCGCCTGATATTAACTTCAAGGTTGCTTATCTGCTGGGATAGTATTGCATTCTGGGCATTTATTGAACTTATCCGTGTGGTGATGCTTCTCATGCCTGCATCCACCTCATTCTTCTGAAGATGTAGCATAGTGGTGTCAATCAGAGCAATTTTTTCACCTTCCGCGACCACGCTGCCCTCAGTAACGAAGACATCCAGAACGCGTCCTGCTGTCTCTGAAGACACTGTCACATCAATAACCTCAAAGTTGCCGTATGCATCGGCTTCTTCAACCGTATTTGAACAGGAAGCTGCAAGTATGGCTGTAAGGATTATCAGAATGGAATTTTTCATAATTTTTCATATTGTTTGATTGTGGGAAAGGAATTCTTTATATTTTTTAATATGCATCTGCCTTCAAGGGATCTCCTGTCCGCTGATATTCATAAACCTGACCATGGCAAGAGAGAGGTTTATCTTATGGATCTCGTGATTAAGCAGGGCCTGGTTTTCAGCATTCATCTCGATAAGGTATTCAGTGGCAGTGATGGTTCCGTTCTGGTATTGCGACCCTGCGGCGGCTGTTATTCTTTCCCTCAGGGCAATAAGGTCAATATCGGTTGCCAGAAGACTGTTGAGACCGTCAATCTCAGCTTTTACCGCATCAAGGAGTCTTTTCAGGTTATCTGAAAGGTCTTTTTTACGGTCCTCAAGTATGGTTTTCTGAACTGCAAGTATCTCTTTCTCGTTCCTTGTTCTGTTCCAGCCGAAGATGTTCCATTTAAGGCCGGCTCCCACCACGTAGTAAGGTGCAAACTCGTCCCTGAGGAAGTTGTTTCCGGGGGGATTGCCATATCCCAGTGTTGCAAGACCGAAGGCCCGGGGCTTACGCTGGCTCTCTACTGTGGCAACTACTGCATCGAGTCTGTTCATGCCGAGGTCAAGCAGGTCAATTTCGGGTCGTCTTAGCTCGCGGGAGAGAGTAGAGCTGAACTCAGGAAGGACAAACAGCGAAGAAGGGTCAATGGCTTTGCCTGTCATGTCGGAGAGTATCCTTACGAGGGCGTTTTTCTTAATAATGTTCTCTGATATCTGTTGTTCGAGTTTTAATTTCTCAGAGCTGAGAACATCGAGATCGGACCTCAGAGCCGCCCCGTTGTCGATAGCACTCTGAAGGGCTGATGTCTTTTTGTTCAGGACCTCGAGGTAATTGTTAAGAACTTCTGCCTGGCGCGA
>JAVEZD010000004.1:21150-48389 GCA_034003165.1 Bacteroidales bacterium
ATTTCTCAGAGCTGAGAACATCGAGATCGGACCTCAGAGCCGCCCCGTTGTCGATAGCACTCTGAAGGGCTGATGTCTTTTTGTTCAGGACCTCGAGGTAATTGTTAAGAACTTCTGCCTGGCGCGATAAAAGGAGGATATTGAAAAAGTAACCGGTCACCTCGTCCCTTATTCTACGTATCCCCGTTTCGGTCTCTTTCTGACTGATGGCCAGCTCAGTCTGTCCCAGTGCCCTGGCATTTTTCACGGCTCCCCCGTCGTAGATGACCTGGTTGATTTCAAGAGTAAGCCTGTACTGCTCATGAGGCATGGGGCTAATGGCATCGGCAATACCCGGGAAGGGAAGGTTGCCAAAAGTGCTTCCCATATCTATCACCGAGGAGTTGTAGAGAAAGGTCCCTCCCAGATCAAGTGAGGGCATAAGGTTCTTCCTGATATTTTCATCCTTTAATCCGCTTATCAGGGCATAATTTTCTTTCTCTCTCAGCAGACCAGTATTTGACTCAGCCAGATCGTAACATTCGCTGAGTGTAACCTGATTCTGCCCGTAGCCTGACTGAGAGAGCATGATCATAATGAGAAAGACAATGCTGTTTCTTTTCATTCCGGTTTTTTTTGATATATAATTTTCTGTCGTATCCACAAGGCATGAGCTCTGTCCTGCAGGCCTGCAGCTTATCGTTTTTTGTGTGCCCGCTGTGACTTGATTTCTGTATTGCTTAGTAATGTATTGTTGTTTCTAAGTGCGTTTATAACAAACCCGGCCGCAAACTCCTTTCTATCCTCAAGGTAGCTGTTGAAACTCAATCCCTGCTTTTCGAAAATGGCTTCGAAGATACCCCTTGCCGCGAAGGGGAAGACGCTGAGAGACACTATTGAGCTCATTATCTGGGGCATCATTGAGGCATCAATCTTATACTCGTCAAGTTCCTTTTTGTGTTGCGAGTAGATCTGCAACCACAGGTTGTTGAGGTCAAAGCCGGCAAGCAGTTTTCTTACTCTCTCCGGATTCCTGTTGACTTCATTAAGGATGAAACCAGGCAGCCTTGGGTTTTCCTGAAGGAAGCTTATATGTTCTCTGTAGAAGAATCTTATTTTGTCGTCGAACGACATTGAAGGGTCCAGGACAGGTGCGAATTTCTTAAGTATCCTTCCTGCCATTAATTCGAACACAGCATTAAACAGATGCTCCTTTGTTCTGTAATAATAATGGAGCAAAGCCTTGTTTATTCCTGCATGAGCGGCAATGTCCCTCATGCGAGCACCATCCATCCCCCTGTCGAGGAATACTTCCGTTGCCGATTCAAAAATCTTTTCTTCGGTCTGCCTGTCTTTTTCAGTCATAGATATTAACCATGAAGTTTAACCAGTAAGATTAAACAATAAGTTTAACCAGCTGGTCAAAAATAGGTACAAAAAAATAAGTATGCAAATATTTTAAAGGGAAAAAGGGAAATAAAGACTGAAAGTAACTGTATGGATTTGTTAATCAGTTTTGATTATTAATCATTTCGTAGTGCAGGGAGGGCTAAACAGGTTAAAATACAGGAATATATGGTAATGTCCTGCATTCTAATAATTGTTGGGAAATCAGAATAGAGGGATTGAAATATTTTAATATAAATGGTTGTCGATATGTAAATGCTTTTATTAAATTTATGATCGTAAACAGGTCAGGCTAATATCTGACAGCATAATTGAGAGGATAGAAATGACTTCTACTTTACATAATACGGCATCATTAACAAAAAGAAGAACAAATCATGAAAACTGAAGGAAGACGTACGAGTGGTAATATTGAAGACCGCAGGGGGATGTCGAGGGGTAAAATGGCAGTAGGCGGAGGTATTGGCACAATAGTTATAGCCCTTGTAGTATTATTGCTCGGTGGTGATCCCTCGCAGGTTGTTGATTCTTTTCAGCAGGGGGCTGTTCAGTCGGAGAGTTATGAGGTTTCTCCCGAAGAAGAAGCAATGGCGAATTTTGTGTCTGTGGTTCTTGCAGGGACAGAGGATGTATGGACTCCGATTTTTGCCCAGTCTGATATGACATACAGGAAGCCGACCCTGGTTCTCTTCAGGGATCAGGTTCAGTCGGCCTGTGGGTTTGCTTCAGCCGCCAGCGGGCCTTTTTACTGTCCCGGTGATGAAAAAGTTTACATCGATCTGAGTTTCTTTGATGATCTGAAGGCCAACTACGGCGCCTATGGTGATTTTGCCATAGCCTATGTTGTTGCCCACGAAATAGGTCATCATGTTCAGAATCTTTTGGGGATTCTCGAAGATGTTAACTCACAGAGGGCCCGGCTTAATCAGACAAGGTCAAACCAGCTTCTTGTGCGTCTTGAGCTACAGGCTGATTTTCTAGCAGGGATGTGGGCTCACCACGATCAGAAGATGTTTGGGTCCCTTGAGGCAGGAGATATTGAGGAGGCCATGAATGCAGCTGCATCGGTTGGTGACGATGTGCTTCAGAAGAAATACCAGGGCAGGGTGATTCCCGATGCCTTTACCCACGGTTCGGCCGCCCAGCGCAAGGAGTGGTTCAGAAGGGGATTTGCTACGGGTGACTTCAACCAGGGGGATACTTTCAGTGCTGATATTTAACGCCGGTATTCAGAGACAGGCAGTAAAAATGCTTAAATATGCCTTTGGCCTTAAAATAAGTCAGGGTTGAGAAAAAACGGGTAAAAATTTTGATTTTTAAAAAAATCCCTATATTTGCTTCCTGAAAAAAACAAAAAGGATGATTCAGAATCTGACAAACTGGCGTTGGTGGCTTTACAAATTCAGGGAGAAATTGTGAGGTAATCAGTCATTTGTTATATAATCACCATAAGATATTAAACAGCGGCCTGTCGTACTCACGACAGGCCGTTTTTTTTTGAGACAAAAACTACTGCGTAAGATGAAAAAAATAAAAATTAAGACGATAGTTGAGAAGATGCTTGCCGATACAGTAACGCCGGTCAGCATTTATCTTAAGCTGAGGGATGTATTCCCGGGATCCATACTCCTTGAGAGTTCAGACTACAGGGGAAATGAGAACAGCTATTCATTTATATGTTTAAAGCCTCTTGCCACAATAGAAGTGACTGGCGGGATGATTACTGAAACATATCCCGGGGCTGATGTTAAGAAGACTGCAATAAGCGACGGGAAAACGCTGAAAGAAAGATTTGAAGCTTTCCTTGGATCGTTCGATCTTTCTGAAGCCACCGGCGAGGTTACTGTCAATGGCTTGTTCGGGTATACCTCATATGATGCAGTCAGGTATTTTGAAAAGGTTGATCTTAAGTCGCAGGATGATGAGAAATTCAGTATTCCTGATATGAGGTACTCCTTCTATAACTTCATTATTGGAGTCGATCACTTCAGAAACGTGTTATACCTGACAGAAAACCGTAGTGATTCTTCATCGGAAGATGCAGAAAGGATAAAATCACTAATAAACAGCAGAAACATAGCTGAATATCCCTTTTCACCCGATGGTCCGGAGGAAAGTGCCATGTCTGATGAAGAATACAGGAAAAATGTAAGTGCCGGAAAGCACCACTGTCATATAGGCGATGTTTTTCAGGTAGTTATGTCGCGAAGGTATTCCCGTAGTTTCACCGGAGATGAATTCAACGTATACAGGGCTCTGAGGTCGATCAACCCCTCTCCCTATCTTTTTTATTTCGACTACGGAAGCTACCGCATCTTCGGATCTTCCCCCGAGGCTCATCTTAAGATCAAAAAGAGGGTTGCTTCAATAAATCCTATTGCCGGGACATTCAGAAGGACCGGAGATGATGAAAGGGACAGGGCTCTGGCTGCTGAACTGGCAAATGACAAAAAGGAAAATGCCGAACACGTTATGCTGGTTGACCTGGCCAGAAATGATCTGAGTCGCCATGCCATAAATGTGAAGGTAAACACCTTCAGGGAGGTGCAGTTTTATTCCCATGTAATTCACCTGGTTTCGATGGTTTCGGGGGAGATGATTGAAGGATCATCGGTGGTCGATGTGATGAGTTCGACATTCCCGGCAGGCACTCTCAGCGGGGCTCCCAAAATTAAGGCGATGCAGATTATTGACAGTTATGAGCCTTTAAGAAGGGGTTATTACGGAGGGGCAATAGGCTTTATTGATTTCAATGGTGATTTCAACCATGCCATAATGATACGGACCTTTCTGAGTAAAGCAGGAAGGCTTTGCTATCAGGCTGGTGCAGGTATAGTTGCAGAATCCGATGAGGAAAAGGAACTCCAGGAGGTTGACAACAAACTGGGAGCCCTGAGAAGGGCAATTGAAAATGCACGCGACATTTAACTTAAAAAACCACAGCCGTGAAAAAAGTACTTGTAATAGACAATTATGATTCATTCACCTACAACCTTGTTCACTATATAGGTAACCTTTCAGGAATAAGGCCCGAAGTGTACAGGAATGATGAAATAAGTGTGGAGGATGCCGGATCGTTCGATAAGATACTGCTTTCTCCCGGACCGGGAGTACCCTCAGGGGCCGGTATTTCCCTTGATCTTGTTAAAAGATATTATTCTCAAAAGAGTATCCTTGGGATATGTCTCGGACATCAGACAATAGGAGAGGCTTTTGGCGCCACGCTTGTCAACCTCAGTGATGTATACCACGGGTTGGCAACAGAGATCGACGTAACCGATAAGGATAACAGGCTTTTCAGGGAGCTGCCGGCTTCGTTTCTTGCCGGCCGCTATCACTCCTGGGCTATAACAGGAACCAATTTCCCTTCATGTCTGAAAGTAACATGCATGGACAGGAATAACATAATAATGGCAGTAAGCCACCGTGAATATGACGTTCATGGAATTCAGTTCCATCCCGAATCAGTTCTTACAGAACATGGTGAGAAAATTATTGCCAACTGGCTGGCCTTTTGACTTTTTCATAACAAATTAATATCCTGAATGATGCGTGAGATACTTAACCACCTGTTTGAACACAAGACCCTCGACCGTGATGAAGCGGAAAGGGTACTTGTAAACATTGCCGGAGGCCGCTATTCCGAACCGGAAATAGCTGCTTTCCTTACCATTTATCTTATGAGAAGTATCACAGTGGATGAACTTAAGGGATTCAGGGATGCCCTTCTTAACCTTTGCATAAGAGTCGATCTTGGAGGAGTCAGAACCCTCGATCTGTGCGGAACAGGAGGAGATGGGAAGGATACCTTTAATATATCGACCCTCTCAGCCTTTGTTGTCGCAGGAGCCGGTGCTAAAGTGGCAAAGCATGGGAATTACGGCGTTACATCCACTTGCGGTTCGTCAAACATATTTGAATATTTCGGATACAGGTTTTCCACAGACCAGGGGAAGCTGCAGAAAGAACTTGAGGAGGCAGGAATCTGTTATCTTCATGCACCTCTCTTCAACCCGGCAATGAAGAATATAGTCCCGGTAAGAAAAGCCCTGAAAGTCAAGACTTTTTTTAATATGCTGGGCCCCATGGTCAATCCTTCCTTCCCGTCGAGCCAGCTTATCGGCGTTTACAACTCCGAGCTTGCACGAATCTATAACTATATATACCAGCAATCGGATTGCTCCTACTCCATTGTCCATTCTCTCGACGGTTACGATGAGATATCTCTTACCTCCGGATTTAAATATATATACAACGGCATTGATGAGCTTGTCTATCCCGAACAGATGGGTTTCACAACAAAAAGCAAGGCTGCTCTTGCCGGTGGAAGAGATGAGAAGGAGTCCGCAGGTATCTTTCTGGATATCCTTAAAGGGAAAGGCAGCAGGGATCAGAACGATATTGTGGTAGCTAACTCACTTGTGGCGTTGAGATGTTATTTCCCGGAGAAGACAATAGATCAATGCCATGCCGAAGCAGAAGAGTCATTATCGTCAGGAAGGGCGTTTAAGAGTTTTAATAAACTGATGTCATTACAGTAATGAATATTCTTGAAGAAATAGTAGCAACCCGCAAAAGGGACCTCCGTTTGCAGAAGGAGATTCTTCCCATGGATAGACTGGTAAAGGAAATCGATTATGAAAGGAATATCCTTTCGCTTCCTGACTTTCTAAGGGATAAGAGCAGGTCGGGTATCATAGCAGAGTTTAAAAGAAGATCTCCTTCCAGGGGGGTGATTAACGAGAAGGCGCAACTTGAAGAAGTTGTCGCAG
The DNA here is from genome assembly GCA_034003165.1 of Bacteroidales bacterium. Classification (GTDB taxonomy): domain Bacteria; phylum Bacteroidota; class Bacteroidia; order Bacteroidales; family VadinHA17; genus LD21. The sequence goes on from JAVEZD010000004.1 coordinate 27,309, forward strand.
GCTACTGCAGTAACAGGGTTTCTGCAGTATCAGTACTTACAGAACCGGCTTATTTTGGCGGAAGTACAGATGATCTGAGAATTGCAGGGAAACACTGTGACGTTCCCCTGCTTCGTAAGGATTTCATTATTGACCCCTGGCAGCTGTATGAAGCACGAGCATTCGGAGCTGATGCCGTTTTGCTTATAGCAGCCGTCCTGGGAAGGAAAATGGTGGCAGAGCTTTCTGAGGCTGCTTCACAACTTGGATTGAAAGTACTGCTTGAGGTACATTCCGAACGCGAACTTGAAACAATATCTCCTTTTATCGATGTCATTGGAGTTAATAACAGGGACCTGGAAACCTTCAGGGTTGATATTGATCTGTCACTGAGGCTGGCCCATCATCTGCCAACTAACCTTGCAAGAATCTCTGAAAGCGGAATCGATTCAGCAGAGGATATAAAAAGCCTCAGAGCCGCAGGTTATGACGGATTCCTTATAGGGGATTATTTCATGAGGCAGTCTGATCCTGTCCAGGCTTTAAAACAACTGACCTTACTAGCTGCTGTATAAGATGTTAAAGATAAAAGTCTGCGGGATGAAGGATCCCTCCAATGCCTCACAAATCTCAGCACTTCCTGTTGATTATATGGGATTTATTTTTTACAGCGGTTCACCGAGATATGCGGGGCTTTATCCTCCTGCCCGACTGTTGGATTGTATAAGGCCTGGAGTTAAGAAGACCGGGGTGTTTGTTGATTTGTCAGTTAAAGATATTATGGCTGTCTGTGAAAGGACAGGAATTGATGTGGTCCAGCTACACGGGAATGAAGATCCTGTCTCCGGTAAAGAGCTGAAATCGTGCGGATACACTGTTATCAAGGCATTTAATCCTGCAGCGATCAATGATGGTCAGGCCCTTTCATCATGGTCGGAGGTCTGTGATTTTTTCCTTTTCGATTCGGGCACTGGCAGCAAAGGAGGCAGCGGAAAGAGATTTGACTGGTCGCTGCTGAGTGAGATGGAAACTGCCATACCCTTTTTCCTGAGCGGGGGAATAGGGCCTGAACATGTTTCAGCAATCCTGCAGATCAGAAATAAAAATTTCTACGGGGTTGATATAAACAGCCGTTTTGAGATTTCACCAGGAATAAAATCTGCTGATCTCACGGCAACTTTTATAAAACAGTTAACAACAGAATATTATGAACTATCATGTAAGTGATACCGGGTATTACGGAGAATTCGGCGGAGCCTTTATTCCCGAGATGATGCAGTATAATATCAATGAGCTGAAGAATAACTACAAAAAGATTCTGGACTCAGAATCTTTCAGGAAGGAGTTTTCGGGTCTGCTGAGAGACTATGCCGGACGTCCCTCACCCCTTTATCATGCCGGAAGGCTGTCGGCACACTATGACACAAATATTTTTCTCAAAAGGGAGGATCTTAATCATACCGGAGCTCATAAAATAAACAATGCCATAGGGCAGATCCTTATAGCAAAGATGCTTGGCAAGACAAGGATAATAGCCGAAACCGGGGCCGGGCAGCATGGGGTGGCCACTGCTACGGTATGTGCCCTTACAGGAATTAAGTGTATTGTCTATATGGGTAAGACAGATGTGGAACGTCAGGCTCCCAATGTAAAGAGGATGAAGATGCTCGGGGCAGAAGTTATACCGGTTACTTCGGGTAACATGACATTAAAGGATGCAACAAATGAAGCTATAAGGGACTGGATTAATAACCCCCTGGATACACATTATATTATCGGTTCAGTTGTGGGGCCGCATCCCTACCCCGACCTGGTGGCCAGGCTGCAATCAGTCATCAGTGAAGAGATCAGATGGCAACTTAAGGAGAAGACAGGAAAATCAGATCCTTCGGTTCTTATTGCATGTGTGGGAGGAGGAAGCAATGCTGCAGGAACATTCTATAACTATCTGAGCTCTCCGGATGTAAAGCTTATAGGTGTTGAAGCAGCTGGCAGGGGTGTTGAAACAGATGAGACTGCCGCAACAATATTACTGGGTCTCACCGGGGTTATCCACGGAAGTAAAACCATACTGCTTCAGGATGATGACGGACAGATAACCGAACCTTATTCGGTTTCGGCAGGACTTGATTATCCTGGTACCGGTCCGCTTATGGCCTGGCTTGCCAGATCAGGGAGGGCGCAGTTTGAGAGTGCCACGGACCTCGAAGCTCTGGATGCTGCACTGTTGCTGACAAGGCTAGAAGGCATAATCCCAGCTCTGGAATCGGCTCACGCCCTTGCTTTACTTGAAAAGAAAAAATTTTCCCGGGATGATGTGGTTGTTCTTACCGTTTCAGGCAGGGGCGACAAAGACCTGGATACTTATATAAAATATATGGAGAACCCCGAACTCTTCAGTTAATTTAAATTACTTAGAAAATGAACCGCATAGAAAAACTGTTCACAGAAAAGAAGGATAAGATCTTATCAGTTTATTTCACAGCAGGATTTCCTGAAAACGACTCCACTGCAGGTATAATAACCAATCTTCAGGATGCAGGAGCAGATATGATAGAGATCGGAATGCCGTTTTCCGATCCCGTGGCCGACGGTCCCGTTATCCAGATGAGTAGCATGATGGCTCTCAGAAAGGGTATGAACCTCAGACTCCTTTTCAGCCAGATAAAAAGTATAAAAGATAAGGTCAGAGTTCCGCTTATTCTTATGGGTTATATAAATCCTGTCCTTAGGTTCGGTGTTGAGAATTTTTGCAGAGAATGCGCATCCTCCGGAATTGATGGTGTCATTTTACCTGATCTTCCTCCTGAGGTATTTGAAAATGAATATTCAGCAATATTTAAAAGGCATAACCTCATTAGTGTCTTCCTGGTTTCCCCATTGACTGATGAGGAAAGAATAAGGTACATCGACTCTTTAAGCCGTGGATTTATTTATGTGGTTTCATCCTCATCGACGACAGGCCGGAAAACGAAGTTCAGTGAAAAGCAAATGGCTTATCTCAGAAAGCTCAAGGATATGAATCTCAGGTCACCACTGGTGGCCGGATTTGGAATAGGCGACGCAGCTGCCTTCCGTGATGCCACAAGCTTTACCGACGGAGCGATAACCGGCAGTGCCTTCATAGAAATGCTGGCCGGTGAAGGAGCCACCGCTAAAAGTATCGCTGCTTTTACAGCCAGTTTCAGGTAGCCTTCCGGATTTACAGGAATTCTCTCCCAGGGACAGAGACTACTTTGTCCCTTTTTTCATTTATGAGCAGAACCTTAACATAATGTTCCGGTGCTACATGGTCATAATTTAAAAAAATTATAAATAGTAATCATATCGACCTTAAATAAAAGGGGTATAAAGGCAGAAAAGAACATAATTATGGTTTATAGCCCTTTATAAAAAGGGGGTAAGGATTAAAAAAAGTGAATAAAAGTTGTCAATACCCCCAAAAAAATATATGTTTGTCGGGAATTACTATTTTTTAATTAAAAACAGACGACTATGAGACCAAAAGGGAAAAGAGTGCTGATATCAGTTATGCTCTTGTTTCTTGCAGCGACGGGAGTTTATGCTTCCGATGGGGTGGCAATTGATTCGGGAGCTACAGCCTGGATGCTAACCTCAACCGCCCTTGTTTTATTGATGATCCCGGGGCTGGCCATGTTTTACGGAGGACTGGTACGTACAAAGAACGTGCTTGGAACCGTTATGCATAGTTTTGTCGCCATGGGAATAATCAGTGTTTTATGGGTTGCAGTGGGATATTGTATGAGCTTCGGGAAGAGTATATTAGGCGGGTTTTTCGGATGGAATCCCGACTATTTTTTTCTCAGGGGTATTGATACAAGCATCATGGATGCAGGTATTCCTGAGTATGTATTTTCGATGTTTCAGGGTAAGTTTGCCATAATAACACCTGCTCTGATAGCAGGAGCTTTTGCTGAGCGGGTGAATTTTAAGGCCTACTGTATTTTCATTGTATTATGGAGTTTGCTTGTATATAATCCCCTGTGTCACTGGGTATGGTCGGCTGACGGTTTTCTTTACAACCTGGGGGCGAAGGGAGCTATTGATTTTGCAGGGGGTACTGTCGTACATATCTCGGCCGGTTTCAGTGGCCTGGTAGCTGCCCTCTTCCTGGGCTCGAGACGTGGTTATCCATATCAGGTCATTCGTCCAAACAACCTTGTGATAACCATGCTTGGAGCTGGTCTGCTGTGGGTAGGATGGTTCGGGTTCAACGCCGGAAGCAGCATCTCCAGTGGTCTTAGCACTGCTCAGGCTCTTACTGCAACACAGGTTGCTGCTGCTGCGGGGGCGCTCTCATGGATACTTATTGAGTCGTTCCATCAGAAGAAAGCCACGGCTTTGGGTTTTGCAAGCGGAATACTTGCAGGACTTGTCGCGGTGACGCCGGCTGCAGGGGTTGTTCAGCCCTATGGTGCCATGGTTCTGGGAGTTCTGGCTTCAATGATATGCTACCTTGCCATACAGGTAAAGAACAGGCTTGGATATGATGATTCACTCGATGCTTTTGGCATACATGGTGTCGGTGGTGTAGTGGGTGCAATATTCCTGACATTCTTTATACGCAAGTCGTGGATGCAGGAAGCTGCAGCCGCCTCCTCAGACGGTACCTGGTCAATCTGGAACCAGCTGGGAGTTCAGGGGCTTGCTGTTCTGATAGCAATAGTATTTGCCTCAGCGATGACCTTCATAATAATATATGTGATGAACAAGTTCATAAGGTTCAAGTCATCTGACGAAGAGGAGATGGCAGGTCTTGACCGGTCGTATCACGGTGAGAGAGGTTATGGCATGCTAAACCCGAACTGATAAACAAATAAAAAATTCTGTCATGAAACTGATAACCGCAATAATTAGGGAAGTTCAGCTCGACAAGGTACATGAAGCTCTTGTAAAGGCTGAGATAAAAAGGATAACTGTTAGTCGCGTCTCGGGTCACGGACAGCAGAGGGTTGAAGAGTTGCACAGGGGACGGGTGATAGTACCCGACCTGATTCCTAAGATAAAGATAGAGATAGCAGTAAACGATTCATTTGTCGACGCAACTGTTGATACCATCCTGATGTCGGCCCGTACCAACGGTCCTGGCGGGTCGGTCGGCGACGGCAAGATCTTCATAACTCCCCTTGAAGACTGTATACGGATAAGAACAGGAGAGAGGGGTGGATCGGCCATCTGAAAAAGAAAAGGGTTGCTCCGGAAATACCTTGGGTATTTTCCGGGCAACCCTTTGTTTTATCATTTCCTGTATCCTAGTTCAGGAAAAGTTTGATATCATCATCAACAGTACCTATCCCTGCAATTCCGAACTTCTCAATAAGCACTTTGGCAACATTTGGTGAAAGGAAGCCAGGCAATGTCGGACCGAGGTGGATGTTTTTGACTCCCAGGTAAAGGAGTGCCAGCAGCACTATCACGGCTTTCTGCTCGTACCAGGCTATGTTATATGCAATAGGCAGGTCGTTGACATCTTCAAGGTTGAATACCTCTTTGAGTTTGAGGGCAATCACTGCAAGTGAGTATGAGTCGTTGCACTGTCCTGCATCGAGAACCCTGGGGATTCCGTTTATGTCGCCAAGCGCCAGTTTATTGTAGCGGTATTTGGCACAGCCTGCTGTAAGGATTACAGTATCCTTTGGAAGTGCGGCAGCAAAATCAGTATAGTATTGCCTGTCTTTCATCCTTCCATCACAACCTGCCATAACAAAGAATTTCCTTATAGCTCCTGATTTAACGGCATCAACAACCTTGTCGGCAAGAGCCAGTACCTGGTTGTGGGCAAAGCCGCCGATGATCTCTCCTTTTTCAATTTCTACAGGAGGCTTGCATCTTTTTGCATGTTCAATGATTTCAGAGAAATCTTTCTGTCCGCCTGCCGGCCTCTCTCCGATATGTTTGAACCCGGTAAATCCGGAAGCCCCGGTGGTATACACCTTATCAGAATAACCTGCATCTTTCCTGGGAGGAACTATACAGTTGGTTGTGAAGAGTACGGGACCGTTGAAAGTCTCAAATTCTTCTTTCTGTCTCCACCATGAGCTTCCATAGTTGCCCACGAAGTGGCTGTACTTTTTGAAGGCAGGATAATAGTTGGCCGGAAGCATCTCGCTGTGTGTATAAACATCAACACCAGTTCCTTCGGTCTGCTTAAGCAGATCTTCCATATCCCTGAGGTCGTGACCGCTTATAAGAATGCCAGGATTGTTTCTTACCCCGATATTTACTTTTGATATTTCAGGGTTACCGTAAGTTGAGGTGTTGGCTTTGTCGAGAAGAGCCATTGCAGTAACACCGAACTTACCTGTTTCAAGTACCAGCGCAACAAGCTGATCGGCACTCAGTGAGTCATCGGTCGTGGCAACCAGGGCCTCCTGCATGAACTTATTGATAGCGTCGTCTTTATATCCCAGGTTAAATGCATGTTCAGTGTATGCTGCCATACCTTTAACCCCGTAGATAACTAGCTCTCTCAGGGATCTTACATCCTCGTTTTCGGTTGCAAGGACTCCTACGGAGTTGTTTTTTGCTTCAAATTCCCCGACACTGTTACCGGTCCAGGTTGCCGATTCGTGAAGGTTCTCAGGCAGTTTTCCTCCGGCTTTAAGATATGCGGCTTTTACTTCATCCCTAAGCTTAAGGCCTTCCCTGATCTTCTCAACAAACCTGTCGTAGTCGAAGTTGGCATTTGTTATAGTCATGAAAAGTCCGTCGAAAACGAATTTATTAACCACCTCATTTTCGATTCCCAGTTCCCTTGACTTTGTGCTGTAGATTGAGATCCCCTTTAAAACATATATAAGAAGATCCTGCATATTGGCAACCTTTTCATTTTTACCACATACGCCCGCAATGGTACATCCTGTACCTTTTGCCGTCTCCTGACACTGAAAACAAAACATGCTCATAACTGGTTTATTTTAAATTAATACTCTTTAGAAGTTATTCATTATCCCAGCATACCTGAAAGCAGGATGTTGGACTTAAAGTTCAGCAAAATAACCAATATTTAATAATTTAATATGTGACATATGTTACAAATTTCAGCTTTAAATTTTTTAATCCGGGATGCAGTCGGGAAAATTTGTCATAATATAATGATTCTCATTGTACCAAAAGAAGTAAATTAGCTCCCTGCCGGGTCTTGTAAGAAAATGATCAGGACCTGAAATACTGGTGATCGATGAGGATATTATATCTGGTACATAGCTTTAACTACGGAGGTGCAGAGAATCATGTTCTCGATCTGGCCAATTCGATGACGGTGATGGGTAATGAGGTTTATATCCTTACAAGAAAGGGGAGGCTGGCTGAGAGGCTTATAGATGAAGTTACAATAAGTGATCTTAAGATGTCGGACCTGTTGTTCCCCCTGGTTCTTTTAAGGATATGCCGCTTTATTAAGAGGAACAGGATAGAGATAATACATGCCCACAAGAGGTTGCCTATCCTCCTTGCATCACTGGCCGGGAAGATCATGAAGATCCCTGTTGTTGCAACTGTTCACGGTCAGCCGCGAATTGATCTGAGGTCCCCGTTTTCAAGGAGGTTTCCCGACAGGGTTATTTTCGTAAGCAGGAGATTATTAAACGGGAAAGGCAGTTACAGGGAAGTGGGAGAGAGAGCTCTTTTTATTCAGAACGGGGTTGAGGCAACTGATCCTGCAGAAAACCGGGACCCTGCATCATTGTGTTATATAAGCAGGATTGACAGGAAGCACTCTTCTGTTATAGGTATGGTTATTAAAGAAGTGATGCCTGAAATTATAAAATTCTTTCCGGGGATTTCTTTTCATATCCTTGGTGACGGGGAATTTCTTGATGAGCTGAGGCAATATGGTGCTAAGTTCAATGCTGAAGCAGGCAGGGAGGCCTGTGTCATTCACGGCTACGTAAAGGATGTAAAACCGGTGGCAGCAAGAGCAGGTCTGGTTCTTGGGGTGGGAAGGGTGGCTCTCGAATCGCTGGTTGCGGGGGTGCCGGTTCTTTCTGTAAACAGTGAATTCCTTGGAGACTTTATAACACGTGAAAACTATTCATTTTTCAAAGCCAATAATTTTGTGGCTGCCGGAAACGATCCCCCTGATGCATCCCGTCTCAGGGATCTTATTCTATTATATCTCTCAAACCCCGGGGGCTTTCGTGAGGAGGCACTGGCTTTGAGGGAGAATATATTAAGCGACTTTGGCATCATGAAGATTTCGGGTCAGATACTTGAAGTCTACAGGCAGCTGTCAGCCATTACCCGTTGATTGGAAAGTTAATAACCCCTGACCTCTTCAAAAGGCTTTAGTCTGAACTCCCTGTTTTTTAGGGCAGGTTTCAGGTATACAGGATGTTTTTGTTTTTTTTTCGCTACTTTCACAAAAAATAGAATCCGGGGTCCTGGTTCGTCCATTTCTGTAGTTGGCTCTGGTTTTCTCTTCAGGTTGCCATATGGAGATCACACTTGAGAATATTCTTATAATCGGTTCAGTTCTTATGGGCCTCAGCGTGCTGGCAGGAAAGACCTCGTTCAGGTTAGGGGTCCCCACTCTTATACTTTTTGTTGTAATTGGTATGCTGGCCGGATCTGAAGGATTTGGAAAGATAAATTTCAGTGATGCCAGGATTGCAAGGTTTGTGGGGATAGTGGCTCTTAATTTCATTTTGTTTTCCGGCGGTCTTGAGACCCGGAAGGAGGTTATAAAGCCTGTGTTCTGGCCTGGTCTTACGCTTTCAACCGTTGGGGTATTCATTACCGCCATCTCGGTGGGTGTGTTTGTGTGGGCGGTTACCGATTTTACCTTTTATGAGGGGCTTCTTCTGGGGTCGATAGTATCATCTACCGATGCAGCTGCCGTCTTTTCAATTCTCAGATCAAGAAGTCTGGGACTGAAGAAAAATATAAGGGCAACACTCGAATTAGAAAGCGGAAGTAACGACCCCATGGCCTACTTCCTTACTATTTCAGTCATGGGTCTTATAATGACCCGCGACAGTTCACCCCTCCATGTTCTTCCGTTGTTTATCAAACAGGTGACAATAGCAGCTGTTACAGGGTATGTGACCGGCCGGCTTGGAAAGGAGCTTATAAACAGGATAGGTCTTGATTTTGCAGGCTTATATCCGGTGCTTGTTATAGCGATTATGTTCTTCACATTCTCAGCCACCGACCTAATGGGGGGTAACGGCTTTCTCGCCATATACATTACCGCCATCTACCTCGGAAACCAGTACCTCATTCATAAGAAGACGATAGTTCAGGTGTTCGACGGACTTGCGTGGCTGATGCAGATAGTATTGTTTCTTACACTCGGGCTGCTTGTCAACCCGTCCAATGTCATCCCTGTTATGGGTGTCGGGCTGCTTGTATCAGCCTTCCTTATAATTGTCGCCCGACCCCTGAGTGTATTTGCCTGTCTTCTGCCTTTTGGTGTAAGGCTCAGGAATATTACCTTTATTTCATGGGTTGGACTCAGGGGGGCGGTGCCTATAGTCTTTGCAACCTATCCCCTGCTTGCAGGCATAGAGAAGTCTTCAATGATCTTCAACATAGTCTTCTTTATATCCATCACCTCAGTTCTTCTTCAGGGGACTACCCTTTCGATCATTTCAAAATGGCTTCACGTATCTGTTCCTGCCAGGGCCAAGCAGAGAACCCCTCCCGACATTGAGCTGGCCGATACAATCAGGTCGGAGCTTACCGAGATTGAGATCAGTGCTAACAATCCTATTGTCGGAAAGAAAATTGTTGAGCTGGGATTTCCCGGGTCGGCGCTTATTACGGTTATTAAAAGAGGGGGTAAATATATCACTCCCAACGGGGCGACGGTTATTGAGGCATATGACAGGCTGGTTGTTCTGGCCGACACATCCGAAAGCCTGGCCCAGGTATACAATACCCTTAAGGAAGACAGGGCCGATCTGAGAGAGTAAACCTTTCCAATGAGTCTCTACGATCATTCTCACAAAATCCAGTATTTTTTCTTTTGTTGTATTAGCTGATTTTTATATATTTGATACAGTGTTTCCTTACGTGCTAAAAAATTAGGATTATGCTGATCAGGACATTTGCCAGTGCCGTTACGGGCATTGATGCGGTGACTGTAACCGTTGAGGTCAATGTATCAAGGGGAGTCCGTTTCTTCCTTGTCGGCTTGCCCGATGTGGCTGTTAAAGAGAGCCAGCAGAGGATTGAGTCGGCCCTGAGGTCGCTTGGTTTTCACTGGCCGGGCAAGCAGGTTGTAATTAACATGGCCCCAGCCGATATAAGAAAGGAGGGGTCATCGTATGACCTTCCCCTGGCGTTGGGTATCCTTTGTGCTGATGAAAAGGTATCGGGGATGGAAATATCTTCCTTTATTATGATGGGGGAGCTGTCACTCGATGGTACCATCCAGCCGGTGAGGGGTGTCCTGCCCATTGCCCTCATGGCCAGGGAGGAAGGATTCAGAGGCGTTATTGTTCCTGTTAAGAATGCCAGGGAGGCTGCTGTGGTTGAAGGTATTGAGGTTTATGGGATGGAGACCCTGGGCGACGTTGTTGATTTCTTCAACGGTACAAGGCGTTTTGAACCTGTAAAGGTTGACCTGAAGGCTTTGTTCGACAATGAAGCCAACCGTTATGAAGTTGATTTCTGCGATGTAAGGGGCCAGGAGAATGTTAAGCGTGCCCTTGAAGTTGCCGCTGCGGGCGGACATAATGCACTTATGATAGGTCCGCCAGGAGCCGGCAAGACCATGCTGGCCAAGAGGCTCCCGACCATCGTTCCGCCACTTACCCTTGAAGAGGCTCTTGAGACAACCAAGATTCACTCGGTGGCGGGAAAGATTGAGGATCATACGGCCCTTATGACACGAAGGCCTTTCAGATCGCCCCATCACACCATTTCTGATGTGGCGCTGGTCGGCGGAGGCACTGTACCTCAGCCCGGTGAGATATCTCTTGGCCATAACGGGGTTCTTTTCCTCGATGAGCTGCCCGAGTTCAAAAGAACCGTTCTTGAAGTTATGCGACAGCCTCTTGAGGACAGGGTGATAACTATCTCAAGGGCAAAATCGACTGTCAACTACCCGGCAAGCTTTATGCTGGTGGCATCAATGAACCCATGTCCCTGCGGATTTCATAACCATCCTGAGAAGGACTGCTCATGTTCACCCTGGATGATACAGAAGTACCTTAACCGGATCTCGGGTCCCTTGCTCGACAGAATCGATATCCATATTGAGGTGGTTCCGGTACGATATGATAAACTCTCAGACAGTTCACGGATTGAAAACTCGGCTGAGGTAAGGGGAAGAGTTATTGAAGCACGAAAGATACAGACAGAGAGGTTTGCTGCATATCCCGGGATATACTGCAACTCCCAGATGACAACCCAGCTTCAGAAGAAGTTCTGCCATCTTGGCGAGGAAGGGAGCAGCCTCCTTAAATATGCCATGGAGATGAGGGGTTTAAGCGCACGGGCCTATGACAGGATCTTAAAGGTATCGAGAACGATAGCCGACCTCGACGGATCGGAACATATTGACAGCGAACATATATCTGAAGCAATCAACTACCGTAACCTCGACAGGGAAGGGTGGGCCGGCTGATTTACCTGACCTGAACCTGTCATTTATTTTTCAGATGGTTCAGGTGTTTGTTTAAAATCATTTATTCCTTACTTTTGCCCGGGTTAAATAACCTGAATCTCAGATTATGGAGCTAGTACGTATAATCCGTGAGAAGATGATGGATGAGCGCCTTATGTTTGCTTACAGGGGCGTTGTGACGAACGATAACTCACTTCCACTGTTGATGCTTCTCGAAAAGGAGATGGAAATCTCGGATTTTGCTTTTCTGGGCCGGAAAAGACTTTTTATGTTTGTTTTGGAAAACCTCCAGAACGTAACCCGCCATGGAGAGAACAGGCAGCATGCAGATATGTCGCTTGTTGTCTATTCAAAGACAAGCGACGGTTATACAATCACAACCGGGAATGTAATCCCTTCAAATAATGTTGACAACCTGAAATCCCAGCTGAAAACTCTTAACAGTCTTGATGTAAAAGAGATAAAAACCATGCACAGGCTGGTGCTGACCGGGTCTGAATTCAGCGAGAAAGGAGGAGCGGGCTTGGGGCTTATGGAGATGGCAATAAAAACCGGAAACAGGCTTGACTTTGACTTTGTCACTGTTGATGACCTGTTTTCATATTTCATTCTCAGCAAGACTGTAAACTCACTGGGAATTGGAGAGAACAGGCCGGGTGAGGAAAGTACCTTCAGCAGCTCTTCTACACTTAAGCTCGAGAGACTGATGAAGGAGCGGAACATCGATGTAATGTGGTCGGGCCATCTATCAACCGATATTGTTAAGGAAGTGCTTGCCTTTGCTGAAACAAGTCTTAGTGATGATGATGTGGAGACTGATCTTAGAAGAAGGATCTTCAGTATTCTTATTGAGATACTTGAGAATGTGGCAAAATACAACCCCGGCAAGGAGGCTGAGGCTGAGTTCGGTCTCCCGTTAGTAATGATCCAGTCGGAAGATGACATATATACAATAACTACGGGAAATCTTATTGCCTCCGGCAATGTGAAGACACTGAGGGAAAAGATTGAGGATATAAACCGTTCGGACCGCAGTGGCCTTATAGAGATGATGGCTGACTCACTTGTTCACCAGAATATTCACGACGACACCACAGGTAACATGGGATTGATAGAGATGGCAAGGAAATCGAGGAACAAGCTGCAGTATCACTTCGGGAAGGTCAACGACTCATATTACTACTACGTGCTTAAGATAATAGTGAGGGCTTGATTTTTATATGAACTCTTCGAGTTTAAGTTCGCTCCCGTCCCATACTGCATAGCTTCCCGAGCTGATCCAGTCGCCCAGGAAAATAACTGACGGACCTTCTTTCATGATATATGTAAGGGGAAGATGGCGGTGTCCGAAAATGAAATGATCTATCTTCTGTTCTTCAAGGATGGTTCTCGAATATCTCAAAAGATCTTCATTAAGGTCGCCCATAAAGTCGAGATGCACCCCTTTCCCCAGTCTAGAGTTAAGTGACCATTTCAGTCCGAAGCCCACTCCCAGGGCTGGATGCAACGCTGAGTACATTGCCTGCAGGACTTTGTTTCTGAATATTGAAAGCAGGATGCGGTAGATTATGCTACGGGAGCCGAGACCTTCACCATGGGCCAGGTGGAAGGTATGGCCGTCGAATTTTGTTGTCAGGGGTTCTTTGTGGACAATCAGGCCGCATTCACGGGACAGGTAGTCAAAGGTCCACATGTCGTGGTTTCCTGTAAAGAAATGGACAGGGATTCCCGAGTCGGTAAGCGATGATAGTTTACCCAGAAACCTTGTAAACCCCCTGGGGACTACCAGCCTGTATTCCCACCAGAAGTCAAAGACATCTCCAAGGAGGTATATTTCGGAGGCTTCGGCAGCTGCCATATGGAGCCATCTGACTATCCTCCTTTCCCTTTCCAGGGGATTGGTCCCGGCAGTCAGTCCCAGATGAAAATCCGAGGCAAAGAATATTTTACCTTTTCCTTTCACTATATTCCTCTAGTTTGGAAATAACTGGTTAAGTTTTATCATAAGGGATCGGCCGTGAAGATCTTTTGCCACGATGTCCCCGTTTTTGTCGTAGAGATAGTTGGCAGGAAGCTGCTGTACATTGAAGAGACGTGCAGTGACGGGATTCCGGGGATCGTCTTCCCTTGTGCTTATCCATGGCAGCTCTTCGAACCTTACTGCGGTGCGCCATGCGTTCTCATCGGCATCGAGGTTTACCTGGTAAATCTCGAATCCCCTGTTTTTATATTGTCTGTAGTATTCTTTAAGCTGACGGTTTTCAGCCACTGACTCAGCGGAGGTGGCCGACCAGAAGGAGAGGAGTACATATTTCCCCCTGAGTGATGAGAGGGCGATACGGTTGCCGTCTATATCAGTGAGAACGGGATCGAGATTTACCTCCCTGATGGTGTCGGCCAGTTCGATTATCTTTCCCAGACTGAACCGGTTCATGCCTCTTTCAACATCCTGTTTAAGTGCAATTACGTTTTTTGAGCGGGGGTAATAACGACCAAGGGTGTCGGCCACAATCTTGAAGTACTGAAGGTCGCGCGTCTCATAGAGAACCCCGGTTTCGTTATCCAGCTCCTGATACAAGGCTTTGATGGATGCAAAGGATCCCGGATTGCTTACAATAAAATCTATGTTGTTCTTTCGCTGATTTTTTATGAGGTCTTCGTATGTCTTTTCAAGAGAAATTCTTTCATCTTCGAAGGAGCTACGTTCTGAAGCATCTATGTAGGCAAGCTCAACCGAGTCGAGCTGTTTTCTTGTACGGGCCAGTCTCTCATCGAGCATCTTTATATCGGCTGAACCTTCAGATCCTGTCACCGAATAATCCTTCCACAGTATGCTGTCGTTGAACACAAGGTCAATTTTCTCTCCGGGAGAGGCAAGTATGGTTATGAAGTTCGATGACGAGAAGCCGAGCTGATAGAACTCAGGAAAGGGGGATTCAATTCTGAATCTGAAATTACCGTTCCTGCCAATCTCAGAGGAATCTATAAATACGGGGTAATCAACTTCTATCCTGTTTAGAAAGATGCTTTTCCTCTGTTTTTCTCCGTTTATCTTTCCTTTAACAGTGATCCTGTTTTCGCTAGTACAGGCGTTTATGAGCAGGGCGGCAAGTGCAAGTAAATAGAATATCTTTCTCATTTGATTATTGTTGCTTCAGCTTATGTTTTCCTGTTATTTGAAAAGTAGTTCAAGTTTCTGAATCAGGGCCTCTCCCCTGAGGTCAGAAGAGATGATATAACCATCTTTGTCGAGAAGGAAGTTTGAAGGAATGGATTCAAGCTCATATTGTGAGACTACTGAAGAGTTCCAGTATTTAAGATCACTTACATGGATCCATTTTCCCAGTTTATCATCTTCAATACCCTTAATCCATGCTTCTCTGGTCTTGTCGAGTGAGACCTGGTATATCTGGAATCCTTTGCTGTGGAAGCGTTCGTAGGCTTTGACCAGGTTTGGATTCTCGTCGCGGCATGGAGGACACCAGGAGGCCCAGAAGTCGAGCAGGACAAAAGACCCGCGCGTCGAGGAGAGGGCAATGGTATCGCCTTCAGGTGAGGGAAGTGCAATCTCGGGTGCAATGTTTCCGGTCCCGAACAGATCATCAACAGCAAACTTAAGGTTCTCGTTATAAACCATTATCTGCTGCTGCAGCCTGATGACGTGATCATTATCGGGGTAAAGCTCAGAGAGGGATTCATTTACTTTTCTGAAATATTCTATATCCTTTAAAGGATCAAGAACATATACATCGGGAGCCACCTGCTGGTAGAGGGCAGTAATACTGGCAAGTGACTGAGGGTTATCGTCAATAAACTGTTTTGTATAGGCATTAATGTCGTCAAGATGTGCCTGGGAGGCCTGATCAAGGGAATCGATAAGTTCAGGCAGGCCTGGCTGGTCGATCCTTTTGACATATATCTTGTTCATGGCCATAATATTGTCGATAGTGTTTCTAAGTTTGTCGTTATAACTTATAATTAGTTCTGTTCCCGGTGATCCCTGGAATTCAGACGGAGAGTTGAGTGAGTCAAAGGCAGCCGACATATTTATTTTTTCTCCTGGCTCCAGAAGCATTGTAAGAAAGTTCTTTTGATTAATTTTGAGCAGGTAGAAAGCCGGATCTTTAATGTTGACTTTAAAATTAAAAGATCCTTCTTCGGTGATCAGTACTGAATCATAAGCAACTATGTCATCTGCTTTCAGTTCTGACAGAAACAGGTATTGACCGCTTAAAGGGTTTTCGAGTGTTCCGGTGATCTCAACCGTTTTTTTCTGGCATGCTGTTAAAGCTATTGCTGCTGCAAGGGTGAAGAATAATTTCCTGTTCATTTAAAACCTTTTAGTAAAAAAATTGTTAATGATTGCAAATTTACTCTTTTTTCTTTCGGTCGCTATGTTTTATGATATTATGCATTCAGGTGCAGAGCCTGATGCCGGATTGACGGAAAAATAAGGTTTTTCTGTTCTTAAATCCATTGCACCGTTTAAGAAAAATGGTTATCTTAAAGAACTTTTTCACCTCAGATTAAAATTAGTCAATATGAGTTATCTTAAGTTTGAAAAAAGTCAGGTTATTAATCTTGAGTACTCATTATCAAGGGAGATCATCCGCACCAACAGGTCGGGTTCCTACACCTCCACCACCATTGTCGGCTGCAACACACGAAAATATCACGGCCTGCTTGTTTGTCCGGTCGAAGCCTTCGGCGGGGAGAGGCATGTACTTCTTTCGTCGCTTGATATAACAGTTGTCAATAACGACCGCAGCTTTAATATAGGGCTGAGGAAATTCAAGGGCGACTATTTCAGTCCCAAAGGCCATAAATACCTTGAAAATTTTGATATAGAGACAATACCTGAACGGATTTACAGGGTTGGGGGAGTAATGATTAAGCTTGAACGCCTGCTGGTCCATTACGAGGAGCAGTTCCTGTCGCGAATCACCATACTTGAGGCATCTGAGCCGATGACTCTTCAGCTGCGCCCTTTCCTGGCTTTCAGGAACATACACCAGCTTACCCATGCCAATATGGCTGCCAGCACAAAGGTGGAGTTTATTGAGAACGGTGTCAGTTCCAGGATGTATGAGGGTTTTCCTTCACTTAACATGCAGTTCTCATGCAAGGCTGAGTTTATCCATGTGCCCGACTGGCATCTGGGAGTTGAATATATTGAGGAGCAGAAAAGGGGATATGACTATTCTGAAGACCTGTTCAATCCGGGTTTTTTCGAGATCAATGCAAAGGAAGGTGATGTTATTGTTTTCTCAGCCTCAACAAAACCTGAGAAGACTTCAGGGCTGAAGAGCAAATTCACAAGGACAGTAAACGGAAAGATACACCGCGATTCATACCTCAACTGTCTGAGAAATGCCGCTCAGCAGTTCATTGAGAGAAGGCACGGAATGACCTTGCTCATTGCAGGGTATCCCTGGTTTGGTTCGTGGGGCCGTGACACTTTTATATCTCTTCCCGGTATAGCTGTTGCCCGGCATGGATTATCACTATATCGTGAGGTTCTTGATACTCAGGTTTCAAGGATGAAAAATGGTCTTTTCCCTAATATGGGGGAAGAAGGGAATTATGCCTACAACTCACTTGATGCACCACTGTGGTTTTTCTGGAGCCTTCAACAGTATCATATGAGCGGGGGAGGGGATGTCTGGGAGCGTTATGGCGAAGCTGCCAGGTCAGTTCTTGAAGCGTTCAGATCAGGCACCATGTACAATATTCACGTGAGGGATAACGGTCTGGTTTATGCAGGTGCTCCGGGGAAAGCACTTACATGGATGGATGCCGTGGTAAATGGTGTGCCTGTCACACCCCGCAACGGTTATGCTGTTGAAATTAATGCTCTGTGGTATAATGCCATTTGTTTTGCGCTTGAGATGTCGGATCCTAAAAAAGACAGGAAGTTCATCAGGGAATGGGAAAAGATGCCGGCTCTCATAAGCAAATCTTTTCATGAGCTCTTCTGTGATCATGACAGGGGCTATATGGCCGATTATGTTAATGATGAGGAAGGGAAGAATCATTTTGTAAGGCCAAATATGCTCATTGCTGCGTCTCTGCCTTTTTCGATGCTCACCAGAGAGGAGATGAAGAGAATCCTTGATATTGCCGACAGGGAACTTGTGACCCCCAGGGGACTCAGAACACTGTCGCCGGGTAACGAACACTATAAGGGGACCTATCAGGGGACCCAGGATGAGAGAGACAGGGCCTATCATCAGGGGACAGTCTGGCCATGGCTGCTCGGACCTTTCTGTGAAGCCTGGCTTAAAGTCTACGGACAGCAGGGTGTTCAGAAGGTAAGGAATCTGATTTACGGGATGGAAGAGGTTATGAGTGAACATGGAATAACAACCGTCTCAGAGATCTATGACGGTGATCCCCCTCATACGCCAAGAGGAGCAATCTCCCAGGCATGGAGTGTTGCTGAGATACTGAGGATCATTGACCTGATCGATAAGAAATATTCAAACCTTTAATAGATTTCGGATATGCGTGTCTTAATGTTTGGATGGGAGTTTCCTCCACATATCTCTGGCGGTCTGGGGACGGCCAGTTATGGTTTGACCAAAGGCATGTCAAAACTGGAAGATCTGGAAGTGATCTTTGTTGTTCCAAAAGCCTGGGGTGATGAGGACCAGTCAGGTGTAAGACTTATTGGAGCCAACCAGGTACCCGTGGCTTTTAAACAGGTGTATTTTAAAGGTATCAAGCGTCCCGTTGAGAAGATTGAGGTTCTTTCAAAAATAGTACCCTATACTGATCCCGAAGACTTCTGGAGACGTATCAGCTCAGAGGTTTCAGAATATAAGATGTTTGTGCAGACAAATGAAAAGGGGAAGGTTGACTTTTCTGGTAAGTACGGCCCTGACCTGATGGATGAGATAATTAAATATTCAGTTGTAGCTTCAGTCATAGCAGGCGAGAATGAATTCGATATCATTCATGCCCATGACTGGCTTGCTTATCCTGCCGGAATAGCTGCTATGGAAGTCTCGGGGAAACCCCTTGTGATACATGTTCATGCAACTGATTTTGACAGAAGTGGCGGCAGTGTCAACCCCGATGTATACAGGATAGAAAAACAGGGGATGGATGCGGCCTCCAAGATCATCACAGTCAGTAACCTTACAAGGGATATAGTTATTAATAAATACAACATCGACCCGGAAAAGGTTGAGACAGTGTATAATGCGGTCGAGCCGGTTAATATCTCGGAAGAGGTGATGGCTGAAAAAGGTTTCGACGAGAAGGTAGTCACCTTTCTTGGCAGGATAACCCTGCAGAAAGGTCCCGAGTATTTCATTGAAGCCGCAAATAAAGTATTAAAGGTGATGCCCAACGTCAGATTCGTGATGGCAGGATCGGGCGATATGATGGAAAGGATGATGCGCAGGGCTGCGGCACTGAAAATAACCGACAGGTTCCATTTTACGGGGTTCCTGAGAGGTAGTGACGTATTTAAGATGCTTACCATGAGCGATGTATATATAATGCCGTCAATATCTGAACCCTTCGGCATATCCCCGCTTGAAGCCATGCAGTCAAATGTTCCTGTCATCATCAGCAAGCAGTCGGGGGTGTCAGAGATACTGACCCATGCTGTAAAAACTGATTTCTGGGATATCGACGCCATGGCCGACGCCATATATGGAATACTGAATTATCCGGCTCTCTCACAGATGTTCATAAAGAATGGCAGGGAGGAAGTTGTGAGACTGAAATGGGATAATTCAGCCCATCATGTTATGGATATCTACAAAAGAGTGATCTGTCAAAATAAGAATTAAGGTTATGAGCATAGCATCAGGTAAAAAGGCAATTTGCTTTTATTTTCAGGTCCATCAGCCCTTCAGGCTTAAAAGGTACAGATTCTTTGACCTTGGACAGGACCATTATTACTATGATGATTATTCTAACGAATCAATCATGAGGAAGGTGGCAGATAAATGCTATCTGCCTGCAAATGAAGTATTACTCGATCTTGTACGAAAGAATAAGGGTAAATTTAAATTTACATTTTCACTTTCCGGGCTGGTTATTAACCAGTTTCGTTTATATGCCCCTGAAGTTCTTGAATCGTTCAGAATGCTGGCCGAGACCGGGTTTGTTGAATTTCTGGCCGAGACTGAATCACATTCCCTGGCTTCAATAAAAAGAAAGGATGAATTTTTCAGACAGGTCTCTTCGCACCGCGAACTTATTAAGGAACATCTGGGATATGATGCCACCTCCTTCAGGAATACAGAGCTCATCTATTCTGATCAGATTGGCTCATGGGTAGCCGAGATGGGCTTTAAATCAATGCTTACGGAAGGGGCGAAGCATGTCCTGGGCTGGAAAAGTCCCAACTTCCTGTACTGTAATTCAATCAACCCGCGACTTAAGGTTCTTCTCAGAAATTTCGTCCTGAGCGATGACATAGCCTTCAGGTTTTCGAACCGTAACTGGAATGAATGGCCTCTGACAACAGATAAATATGCCCAGTGGCTTAACAAGATTGCCCCTAAGAGTGAACTTGTAAACGTCTTTGTCGACTATGAGACCTTTGGGGAACATAACTGGAAGGAGACGGGAATCTTTGATTTCCTCAGCCATCTTCCGGGATCAGTGTTAAAAAAGACTCCATACAGATTCATGACCCCTTCCGAAGTGGCAGATGAGCTCCAGCCAGTTTCAGCCATTAGTGTTCCGTCGCCAATATCATGGGCCGATGAAGAGAGGGACATCACTGCCTGGCACGGTAATGAACTTCAGGTAGCAGCGCTCGACAAACTTTATTCTCTTACTGATAAAGTAATGACCTGCAACGATGACCTTATCAGAAAGGATTGGAGTTATCTGCAGTCCAGTGACCATTTCTATTATATGGCTACAAAATTCTTTTCAGATGGGGCAGTACATGCTTATTTTAATCCATATGAGACACCTTATGATGCCTTTATGAATTATATGAATGTGCTGAGCGATTTTGAGATCAGGCTTAACAGGATCAACCCAGCCACCCCGGAACAGAACCAACTGGCCAGGCTTGATTCTCTCCTTAAGGAAAAGATAAGGGTAATAGACCAGCAGGTACTTGAGATTGATAAGCTTAGAAAGAAAAACATAAAGAAGAAAAAACTTGAGGAAGTGCAACCAGAATCTTCAGGGTTGAAGCCAGACGAAACAAGCTCCTCAAAACAGGAAAAGGGATCGCCTGAACAGAAAAAGAAAACAGGAGCGGCTATCCTTAAAAACTGAATAGTGTGCCCATGGCATCACTTGGTAACGGAAATTCTACAGAAAACAAATAACAGATATAATGAATGTTGAACTGATTTTTGAGACCAGTTGGGAGGTTTGTAACAAAGTTGGAGGAATCCATACGGTAATCTCAACCAAGGCCCTTAATATTATTAATGAATTAGGAGATAACTATATACTCATAGGACCGGATGTATGGCGCGACGAAGGTTCCAATCCCGAGTTTCTGCCCGACGATTCCCTTTTCAGCG
>JAVEZD010000005.1:0-20968 GCA_034003165.1 Bacteroidales bacterium
GCCGTAGCGCTGGCCCGTAACGGATATAATACGGCCCTGGTCGATGCCGATATTTTCGGTCCTTCAATACCAAAAATGTTTGGTATTGAGGATATAAAACCTGAAGTTACCGTAATAGGAGAAAAAGAAATGATCTTCCCCGTTGTTAAATACGGAGTAAAAATCATCTCTATCGGCTTCTTCATCAGCCGCGACCAGAGCCTTATCTGGAGGGGTCCCATGGCTGCAAAAGCCCTTACCCAGCTTTTTGAAAACACCCAGTGGGGTGATATTGACTATATGATAATAGATTTCCCTCCCGGTACAAGCGACATTCAGCTGACCTCAGTGCAGAAACTCAATATCTCAGGCGCCCTTATAATTACTACACCTCAGGAGATAGCTCTTAATGATGCACGGAAGGCAGCAGCAATGTTCAATAACCCCGACCTGAAAGTCCCACTGCTTGGAGTTATAGAAAACATGTCGTGGTTCACCCCTGAAAAGCATCCTGATGAATCATACTATATCTTCGGCAAAGGCGGCGGCCTTCAGCTGGCAAAAGAATTCGATACCAAACTGCTCGGCCAGATACCCCTTGTCATGGAGGTAGGCGAAGCAGCCGAAAAAGGACTCACTATCTTCAGCCAGAAAAACAAACAGGTTGTAACTTCTTTTGAAAAAATTTCCGAACAGATAATAGCGGCTACCGAATAAAGTATTACTTTTGCTGAAAATCGTGTTACGATGAGTGTAGTCCGTTTCAGTGTCAGTCTTGAAGAAGAATTACTCAGTGAACTGGATCTGTTTGCCAAAGACAATAACTTTGCAAACAGATCACAGGCTCTGAGAAATCTTATTGAGAAAAACATTGTCGAAAAAAAATGGCATTGCAACCATGTTGTTGCCGGAGCGGTCATCATGATCTACGATCATCATAAAAAAGACCTCATTACAAAGATCAACGAGGTACAGCACGATTTCTTCGATGTTATTCTCTCATCCCAGCATTTCCACCTTAATCACGAGACCTGTCTTGAGATCATAGCCGTAAAGGGTGTGGCAAGCAGACTTACGGAACTGTCTGAAATACTAATAAGTATTAAAGGTATCAGACATGGAAAACTTGTCATGAGTAAAGCTGACTGATTTTTTTTGCCATGGAAGTAACACTTTTTTATCAATTCGTAATACTATATTTAACATGAAAAGAGTTTTAATCCTGTTACTTATAATAAGTTTAAAATCTGCTGCTTTACATGCCCAGGAAAACATCAGATCAATACTTCAGGATACAGTTAACCTTGATGAAGTTGTTGTAACAGGCACAGCTGTAAAAGTAAACAGGAGCAATGTCCCCATGGCAGTTTCAGTTGTTGGTACAACCCAACTCAACCAGAGTATAGAAACAGCACTGCTTCCGGCCCTTAATGGCAGGGTTCCCGGATTATTTGTAACTGAACGCGGGATAATGGGCTTCGGGGTTTCGGCAGGAGCGGCAGGACAGATATCCATAAGGGGCGTCGGAGGTAGTCCGACAACCGGCGTTTTAATGCTTATTGACGGCCATCCGCAGTTCATGGGAATATTCGGACATCCCTTGCCTGACTCATATGTTGCCTCCGATGTTGAAAAGGTTGAAGTCATCCGCGGACCTGCATCAATTCTTTACGGATCAAACGCCATGGGTGGAGTTATCAATATTATTACAAGAAAACAAAAAAAAGAAGGGTTGCACGGGAATGCCCACCTGATGGCAGGTTCGCACAATACAAGCAAGTACATGGCATCGGGTGGATACAAAAAGGACGGTTTCAGTGCATTTGTCTCTATGAATCATGACAGGACAAACGGTCACCGCGACAATGCCGATTTCAGAATTACAAACGGTTATGTCAAGCTTGCTTATGCAATGAACAAGAATCTTGATATAACAGCCGACCTGAGTCTTGCACAGTTTAACGCCCAGGATCCGGGTCCCGATACACTCAATGCCATTCCAGGCAATATCCTTGACGTAACAAGAGGTTACTGGTCTCTTACCCTTAACAACGACTACGGAAGATACTCCGGAACTGTAAAGCTGTTTCATAATTTTGGCGAGCACAACATCTCAGACGGTTTTCACTCAAACGATGTCAATTACGGGGTTAATATTTTCGAAACCGTTAAGCTGTTTGAGGGGAATACCATTACCCTGGGAGCTGATTATCTTATTTACGGAGGAAAAGCAGAAAATGAGATTTTCAATTCATTTATTACAGATACTTCTATTTACGATGCAGGGCTATACGGATTCATCCAGCAAACGCTTTTCGGGTCATTCACACTTAATGCAGGCCTGAGGGTTCAGAACCACGAGACTTACGGGACTGAATGGATCCCCGCCGGGGGCTTCGCCTGGAAACCCGGACCAACAACAACGCTCAAGGGATCAGTTGCCAAAGGCTTCCGCTCTCCTACAATCAGGGAATTGTTTGTATGGAACCACAACGTTAACCTTATTCCTGAAAAAATAATCAACTATGAAACTGGTATTTATCAGACCTTCAGACAGAACCGGTTAAGACTTGAACTTACAGGTTTTATAGTTAATGGCAAGGATCTTATAATTACAGTACCTATGCAGGGACTTCAGAATGCAGGTGAGGTGGCAAACAGGGGAATAGAGTTCTCAGGAACGGCCAGCATAAACAAAAACCTGATCCTTACCACTACCTATTCCTATACACATATGGAAAAGACAGTATATGCCACGCCAAAGCATAATCTGTTTGCAAGCATCGACTATAACCTCAAAAAGCTGCATGCTATGATAAGTGTTCAGCATATTGACAAGCTTGATACTGATCCGGCCGTTAACAGTGAAAAAATGGAGACCTATACCCTGCTTAACTCAAAAGTGTCGTACAGACTTTTTAATTGGTGCGAGTTGTTTGTCAGTGCCGAGAATATTCTCAATCAGGAATATGAAAACAACATATGGTATCCCATGCCCGGGATTACAGCATTCGGAGGAGTAAAAATGAATTTTTAAACCTGAAAAACAACCAGCTTAATATTAGTATATGAAGAAATATATCATTCTGCTTCCGGCCTTTCTCATCTTTTCTGTCATCATGAATGCCAGTCCCATGCATCTCAGACTTGAGCATACTGTTATCATTGACACCGATGCTGATCCATCTGACATAAGGGCCATCAGCCTTATCCTGTCGCTTCCCCAGGTAACCGTAAAATCGGTTGTATTATCGGGAGCCCATTCAGACCCGGCCGGGAGAGAAGCTGAAATTAAAAGACTTCTTGCCTCACACGGGAGGGATTCGGTAATAATTATTACCGACAGAGAAAATTACGGCAACATAAAAAGAAGACCTAATACAAATACTCCATCTGAAACGGTACGAGACCTTGGAGAACTGATAAACTCAACTGAAGAAAACGTATCGTATTTATGTCTCGGCCCCCTTACCAATATTGCATCCCTTATCAGTAACTACCCGGATCTCTCAGGCAGGATTGACGAAATAGTATGGTACAATGAAAAGGGGCTTCCATCATTGGGGACAGATAATCCTGAAGCTGATGAAGCAGCCGGGTTACTTATGAAAGCCGGACCTGTTTTTGATATTATATCAAACCCTGGCAACAGTGAAGCTACCTACACCTCTGAAATGTCAGGTATGATTTCCGCCGGAAGTACCTGTTCAGCAAAAGTCTTCAGTGAAACCTTCAGCTCAGGACAATCAGCCAATGAACTGCCACTTATTGCTGAAGAGCTGGTGGCGGTGGCTATGGCCAATCATGAACTTATTGTTATGGAGCCGGTGGCTCCGCGTTCGGCTGTCAGATATAGTACTGAATTCAATCTTGTTGCAGTAAGGGAAGTGATCTCGGATATTATTGGAGGACTTTACAAGCCCGGTCATTTTGTAGCATTTAACGGATTCCCTCTTGATCCTTCGATCTATACCTATGATGTAAGGCCGATCATGGATAAAGCAATTGCAAAATACGGAGTGGATGAATGGAAGGCATGTGTTATGACTGATGAATTCCACGGGCATCTGGGTGTTTATTCAATAATCGGGGCAAAGATGGGTATTTTCGCAAGGGAATACTTCGGGGTTTCAACCGATCTGCTAACAATAAGAAGCTACGCAGGGTCGGTAACTCCATTCAGTTGTATGAACGACGGTCTGCAGGTTAGTACAGGAGCAACGCTTGGACAGGGAACCATCAGCCTTATTGATGACCCGGTAACAAAGCCACATGCCATATTCATATATAACGGCAATCAGATACTTGTAAAGATGAAACCCGCCTACCAGAAAATGCTCCAGGAGGTGATAAAGGAGGGCGTGGATAAGTTTGGTCTCGACGACGAAGACTATTGGATATTTGTACGGCAATGTGCCATCAGGTTCTGGCTTGAATGGGACAGGAATGAGATCTTTGAGATAAGTCAGCTTTGAACTGACAGCAATACTGCCTTCCTCATCATTTTTTCGATTATCAGATCCGGGTCCTGGTGAAACGATCCGTAAAGGGCAACAGGGAAAGAATGGGATGGTTCAAAGGATGAGTTAATCCATTATCTGCCTGATGTCAATGAAAATACAAACCCATTCTTGATTTCATACTATTTTAAATGAGGAGGTCCCTGAAGGACCTTCTCTTTTATTTTTCAAGTTCCCCTAAACGTTTTTCTATCTCTGCCTGAGAACGTTTAAGGATGTCCAGACGGGATCTGAGGAGTCTGCCCTCATCTTCCATGCCCGGATTTTCATTTCTGTACTCCTCCTGAAGATTTTCAGGATAAGCGGAAAACCTGGAACGGTTCCTGAAAAAACCCCGACCACTTTGGAAACCCCTTGCTGCGCCCCCACCCATTCTTCTTCCCTGTCCACCGGAAAAACCCGGCGCGTTGTTTCCATAACAATAACCAAATGCTCTTCCGGTTCCGGGACCCTGTCCCGACGGTCCGGTACGATCTCCTGCAGGCATAATTCTACTTTTTAGTTAATCCTTCTGATAAATGTATTCTTTCAAGGACCTTTATATTTAAGGACTTTGATAATACAAATATAACAATTAAAATGAACATATGTTCATTTTAATTGTATTTTTTTAAATTACCTGATTGACATTGTATCCCCGGTTCTGGCAAGGCTTATTCCGAATTCATTATGGAATGCGCACAGGGCAGGAAGGCCGGTACAATGTGAAGGGAATAAATAGCTTATATTATTTTGTTTAATGTATCTGACAGTCTCCCTTGTCTGGAGGTCATTTTCCTTAAGGTGGAATCCACCTGATATACCGCAGATTTTGTTTACACCGGTAACATTTTTTGCATATTCCAGAGTATTGACAATCCCTGAATGTCCGCAGCCCGTAATCACGTATATTCCTATTGGAAGAACCACAGCCAGGGCGGAGTCGTCATCGACGAAATCGGGAAGGTCGTTTTCAAAAACAAAGGGGGTATTTACCGATTCAAAATCTGTAACTCTTGGTATCTGGCCCAGGAAGATAACAGAGTCGGTTATGGGCAGTGGTTCCACCGTAGTTATCAGGCTGAACATGCATGACAGTTGTTCGCGGGTTCTGTTTAATCCTATATAACCCTTATCTGTTTTCCTGTATCTTTTTACAAAGCACCCGGGATGGCAGATAAGCTTTTTCCCGGTGGCATATATAAGCCCGTTGCCATGGTCATAGTGTCCGTGACTCAATACTACCGTTTCTATATCTTCAATATCAATATTGAGATGGGCTGCATTTTTAAGAAAAAGGTCACTCTGTCCGGTATCAAATAGTATTTTCTGTCCCTTATGTTCAATAAGGTAAGACAGGCCGTGTTCAGCTTTCAGGAACGACCCGGCATGATTGTCTGACAGTATGGTAATTTTCACGGTATTCTGTTATCAATTCAACTGACGATTCTGATTTCTGATGTCAGTTCCATAACTTTTCTATACATGGCACTGACGCCACAGTATTTTTCCTGTGACAGGTCAACTGCTTTCCGGAGTTTCTCCATGGGAAGGTCAGTACCTCCGAACTCGTAGATTATGTGCATCCGGGAGAACTGTTTAGGGTGTTCTTCAGTTAGCTGGCCTTCGACTATGACATTGAATTTATTGAAGTTAACCTTCATCTTCCTGAGGATTGATACAACGTCCATCCCCGTACAGCCTGCGAGGGCGAGCATCATAAGGGGTTTTGGTCTGGGGCCCAGGTCGTTGCCTCCAAAGTCGTTGCCGGCGTCGATAGTAATTTTATGTCCGCTTACATTCCCCTCGAATGACATCCCGCCCGACCATGTAGTTGTGACAATCTCTTTACTCATCGCTTAAGTTTGATGTTAATAAATAGAATATTATTCACTGATTCTTGTAATATTGTCTGAGCTGCAACTCCGGCATTGCTGTACCGGCTGATCCGAGACTGTAGTCTCATGGCATACGTTACAGCGATACCACTCCTTTTCGGTAAGATACGATCCGCCGTTAATAATGATTGCTTTCCCTTCGACAAAGGCACTGGCTACTTTTTTTCTGGCCTTGTCGTAGAGGCGTGTAAAGGTAGGACGTGAAATATTCATTTTTACTGCAGCCTTTTCCTGGGTCAGGTCCTCATAATCTGCCAGACGTATAGCTTCATATTCTTCATAAAGAAGTTCTATTGACTCAAGAGATCTCATGGGAATGCCAAAAGGTTTAAAGCCTTCCATTCTTGGAGGCATTCCTATTTTCCTGGATCTTATTCTGTTTGGCATGGAAAGGTTTAAGCTGTTACAACAGTAAATTTAACCAAAAAACGGAGAAGAATAAACAATTTCCCTGTAACACTTCATAATTGTCGATAACAATGTGAAGACAATCTTTAATTAAACCCCTCTAACATCAATACTCTTCCAATCATCCCGGCCTTTTTTTTATAGGGGCATTCGGGTTCCGGGGATAAGATAAAAGCTCTTTGACACACTCTCCTTATCAGTCACATGACATACCCCTGAGCCCGCAAGTCTTTTTCTGCTAAATTTTCCTGATAACAGGTAAAATACATATAAGAAATACTTCATTTTTGTTTGTTTTTGTTTGATTTTTGTTTAACTTTAGTACTTCTTAAATAAGAATAATTCTTACTTAAGAATGATTATTATATCGGAATGATTATCAAATAATAATATAATTTTATACACCAAAACATCGCTTAAAAAGTTGATTATTATTTATGAAACTATGAAAGTAAGAATGATTCCTAAAAGAGAATTGACTTAAAGAATACAGGATGATGCCCGGGAGCCTTAGAATGAATAATACCTTTTTTACCCTGGAAGCTTACTAAATAAAATGAAGAAATGGCAGATAAGAAAATAGTACAGATACTCACCGACAAACAGCTTAAGGTTACTCCACAGAGAATTGCCGTGCTGGAGGTACTCATAGGCCTGGACTCTCATCCCACTGCTGAGGAAATTATAAACTACCTCAGAATCAGCTACCCCGCAGTTTCCCTCGCTACCGTTTATAAATGTCTCGACGTATTTGTCAAAAAAGGCATTATAAAAAAAGTCAACACCTCATCCGACCAGATGAGATACGATACAGTGGGCGATGACCACCATCATATCTATTGTTCCGACTCAGGCCAGATCCTTGATTTTCACGACAAAGAACTGAGTACAATACTTAAAAAATACTTCTCAAAAAAACCTATTCCCGGATTCAAAATAGAAGATCTCAGGCTGCAGATCTCAGGAAAATACTCCGAAAGCCACGACTCTGAGAGGTAAATGAAGGCACCGGAAAAAGCAAATTATTGTTTAACTAAATATTACTACAAATGGCAGAAATTGGAAGATCAATTGTTAAGATGGATGTTGACGAACTACTTAAACTGCTCAACAAGGCACTTGCCGACGAATGGCTGGCTTACTACCAGTACTGGATAGGTGCCAAGGTCGTAAAGGGCCCTATGAAAGATGCTGTTACTGCTGAACTCGTCCTCCATGCAACAGAAGAACTATCTCACGCAGAACTCCTTGCTACCCGTATCGTTCAGCTTGGCGGAACACCCGTACTTTCCCCCCAGGAATGGCCCAAAATAACCAACTGCGGATACGATGAACCTTCCGACCCCTACGTTGAAGTGATCCTCGACCAGAATATAAAGGGTGAACAGTGCGCTATAAAAACATACAGCAAGCTCCTTGATATCACAAGGGAAGCCGACCCCGTTACCTATAATATAGTACTTCAGATTATTACTGACGAGGTAGAACATGAAGAAGACCTGACTTCACTCAAGGAAGATCTTGAACTTATGCTCGCCAGAAGAAAGTAATAGAACCAATTAAGTATTTATTCACTAATAATTCATATAACTATGGAAGAAAAAACTTATTCAATGCCACGGATCGGAGAAAAAGCTCCTGAATTTAAAGCAGTAACAACCCAGGGCGACATCAACTTCCCTTCTGACTACAAGGGAGAATGGGTAATCCTATTCAGCCATCCCGCTGATTTCACCCCTGTCTGTACTTCTGAATTCATGACCTTCGCTTCGATGGAAAAAAAGTTTAACGAGGCCAACTGCAAGCTCGTGGGACTTTCTGTCGACGGACTCTACAGCCATATCGCCTGGCTTCGTACAATAAAGGAGAAAATTGAATACAAAGGCATGAAAAATGTCGAGGTTAACTTCCCCCTTATCGAGGACATAACAATGGAGGTTGCCAATAAATACGGAATGCTTCAGCCGGGAGAAAGTTCAACAAAAGCCGTAAGAGCAGTATTCTTTATCGATCCAAATGGAATAATCAGAACTATTATCTACTATCCACTCAGTCTCGGCCGTAACTTTGATGAACTTTACAGAGTGCTTATAGGCCTGCAGACAGCCGATGCATTCTCTGTTGCACTTCCAGCCGACTGGAGACCAGGGGATGATGTAATAGTACCTACTGCAGGTTCATGCGGCACAGCCAAAGAAAGAATGGAAAGCAAAGGTGAAATGACCTGCTACGACTGGTTCTTCTGTACAAAAAAACTTGATAAGGAGAAGGTCCTCAGCACTGTACTTAAAAAGAAATGATCATTAATACCTTCTGAAACTCCGCGTTTCAATGACAAAATGTATCTTTGATGCTCAAACGGCCAGTCATGCTGGCCGTTTAGCATCATGAACATTTTTAATTAACACGGATTTTTCTTTTAACATGAACGAATTTGATATAAAGGCCCGCGACTGGGATAGTAACAGGATGCACAGGGAAAGAGCCGAGGCTGTCGCCCGTGAACTGATAACACAGATACCCGTCGACAGACAAATGTCAGCCCTTGAGTACGGAGCCGGTACAGCACTGACAAGCTTTCAGATGAGAGAGCACCTTGGAACAATAACTGCAATGGACAGCTCTCCTGAAATGGTAAGGATTACCCTGGAAAAAATAGAAACTTCGGGGACAGATAATATAAAGGCTGTCCTCTTCGACCTTGAAAAAGATGACTGGAAAGGTGAGAGTTTCAACCTGGTCATAATCCAGATGACTCTTCATCATATTACCGACACTCCTAAGATCCTTAAGAAATTCCATTCCTTGCTGAAGCCTGGAGGATATATTGCAATTGCTGACCTTTACCCGGAAGACGGTTCTTTCCATAACCATGCTCCCGGAGTTCATAAAGGTTTTGATCCAGACCTGTTGTCCGGCCTCCTTGCCACAACCGGATTTTCAGCCGTCAGATACAATAAATGCTTCGTCATAAGAAAAACAATTGAGGATAATACAACAAAAGAATTTGACATGTTCCTTATGTCTGCAGTCTGTTGACAACCTGAAAATAAAAGGCTCAAAATTTGGATAATGAACCCTGGTTCACTATCTTTATAGAAATTATGAGCCATGAAAGCATCTCTCTTCATTAAATTTTTTCTGGTACTGCCATTGATTCTTTTTGTCGATTACCTGATCATGGCACTACTGGGGTGCACTACCTGCCTTTTTGGGCTTGGCAACGAATTTTACTGCGGTCCCTTTTGCCTTGCAGGAAAAATTATCTTAGCTTTGTCAGCATTGTTTTTCATTTATCTGATTTATCCTGACCTGAAGATTTTCTTCAGAGCAAAAAAAAATGGCACGGCCTCTTAAAAGCAGAAAAATAAGTAACCCGCCCATCATGAAAGGGTTCAGACCCTTTGGCCTGCATTCATGCAAAACAGATTCCCTTAAACTTACCTTCGAGGAATATGAAAGCATCCGTCTGGCAAACTACGAAGAGATGGACCAGGAACAGGCTGCAAAGCAGATGAATGTCTCGCGCCCGACTTTTACAAGGATTTATAACAAGGCATTGAAACAAATTGCCAGATCATTTGTTGAAGGGAAAGTAATTGTTATTGAAGGCGGTAATTATGAACTTGAGAAAGACTGGTACAGGTGTAAAAAATGCTTCAGACTCATCGAGGGAATTGAGAACCACAAGAAATGCAATAACTGTTCATCTTTCGGAACAGGTGAACTTGTGCGACTTAACTAAATTTAATAAAATCTGATTTTATGGAGATTACTTTTGATGGCGGAAAAATCATATCCGCCCATGTGGATGGTCATGTCATCATGACAGATCAGCCTGTTGACAATGGAGGGGAAGGAAGTGCTCCGGCACCCTTTGATCTTTATCTTGCTGCAATTGGCACCTGTGCGGGAATCTATGTCAAATCATTCTGTGATAACCGGAATATTCCTGCCGACAGGATCAAAATAATCCAGACCACTGAATATGACGAGGAGACTGGACTTCCTTCAGATATAAGCCTCGAAATCAGGCTTCCTGCTGATTTTCCCCCGAAATACAGGGAATCGCTTATTAATGTTGCCGGCCTTTGTAAAGTAAAGAAATCGATCGTCAATCCTCCTGAATTCCGGATAACGGCTTCACAGGAATAAAGCCTTTGCTTTAAGACCAGTAACAGTAAGAAATAAAATAAAAAAGAGGGCACCTGGGTGCCCTCTTTTTTATTAGCATGTGCAGCTATGCATGCACAATTTTCATTCTAGATATACATGTTGATGAGCTGCTCAAGAAGTTCCTGCTTGCCGCTGATTACCTTGGGCTCGCCTGCCTTGGCAGCATAGTCCCTGAGGTCGGTAAGTGAAAGCTTTCCTTTTTCGAAATCTTTTCCTGCGCCCTTGTCATATGACTCATATCTTTTCTTCTTCATCTTAAGATAATCACTGTCTTTCATAATCTTATCAGCGATCAGAAGAGCACGGGCAAAAATATCCATACCACTTACATGAGCAATGAACAGATCTTCCATGTCAGTTGAGTTCCTTCTGATATGGGCGTCAAAGTTAATACCTCCTGTTGTAAAACCACCTGCCTGAAGGATAACCATCATAGCCTCGGTAATCTCATATACATTGGTCGGGAACTCATCAGTATCCCATCCGTTCTGGTAATCTCCCTTGTTTGCATCGATACTTCCAAGCATATCAGCGTCGGCAGCAACCTGAAGATCATGCTGGAAGGTGTGACCTGCCAGTGTTGCATGGTTAACCTCTATGTTCAGTTTAAAGTCCCTGTCAAGACCGAACTGGCGAAGGAATCCTATTACAGTGGCCGAGTCATAGTCATACTGATGTTTTGTAGGCTCCATCGGCTTGGGTTCAATAAGGAAAGTTCCTTTGAATCCGTTTTTACGTCCATAGTCGCGTGCGAGTGCAAGCATCATACCCATATGCTCAAGCTCTCTTTTCATGTCAGTATTGTGAAGACTCATATAACCCTCACGACCACCCCAGAATACGTAGTTCTCTCCACCAAGGGCAATAGTAGCATCGATTGCGTTCTTAAGCTGAACTGCAGCGTTGGCTGAAACCGTGAAATCGGGGTTGGTGGCAGCACCATTCATGTAACGCGGATTTGAGAAGAGGTTAGCTGTTCCCCAAAGCAGTTTAACACCTGTCTGCTCCTGAAGTTTTTTAAGAACAGGAACGTATTTCTCTATACGCTTCTCAATGTCAAAGACAGAACCTTCACCACCTACTACATCCACATCATGGAAACAGTAGAAGGGAGCACCTATCTTGGTTATGAATTCAAAGGCTGCATCAATTCTGTATTTGATCTTATCATCGAGTGACAGATCGGCCCAGGGATACTTATGAGTTGCATTACCAAACTGATCTGTACCATCACCACAGAATGAATGCCAGTAGGCAACTGCAAAACGAAGGTGATCCTTCATTTTCTTTCCTGAAACAACCTGCTCAGGATCATACCATCTGAATGCCAGGGGATTCTTTGACTTTTTACCCTCGTATTCAATTTTTCCTATTCCGGAATAAACTTCTTTTTTGCTTTTAGAAACCATAGTTATTGAATTTAGTTATGTTTTGAAAATTTATATTTCTTTTACAAAGTAATGAATTTTTTCGTTTAGTTAAGTCACAATTTCAATATTCTACATAGCTTCAAGATGGGATTTCCACCTGTCATAAGCTTCCATGTAATCATTACTGAGTGACTTGTCGGGATGTGTTACTCCTACAGCTTTGAGGCCAGCAAATGCTTCCTTCTCAGACTTGTAGAACCCGCATCCTATACCTGCTCCCCTGGCTGCTCCTATCGATCCGTCTGTATTGTAAAGGTGAATCTCCGTATCAGTCACACACGACAGTACTTCCCTGAAAACCTTGCTCAGAAACATGTTTGCCTCGCCTGCCCTTATAAGTTTTGGATCGATTCCGGTCTCATTCATTATATCGAGTCCGTATTTGAATGAGAAGGCTATACCCTCCTGAGCTGCCCTGAACATATGGGCATTTGTGTGTCTGTTAAAGTCTAACCCTATAACACGGCATCCGGCATCCTTGTTAAGCAGCATTCTTTCAGCTCCGTTACCAAATGGAAGGATTGAAAGACCTGCCGATCCTGGAGCTTCTTTAGAAGCAAGGTCGTTCATATCATTGTACGAAAGGTTGGCGCCTGTGTTTCTCCTGAGCCATGAATTGAGGATACCTGTTCCGTTGATGCAGAGCAGAACCCCAAGCCTTTGGTTATCTGCCGTATGATTGACATGAAGGAAGGTATTGACCCTCGATTGGGGATCAAATTTCTTCTGATCGGTAACCCCGTAAATAACTCCTGAGGTTCCGGCTGTAGCAGCAACCTCGCCCGGGTTAAGCACATTAAGTGAAAGTGCGTTGTTAGGCTGGTCACCCGCCCTGTATGAAACGGGAATACCGGAAGGAAGGCCAAGTTCGCCGGCAACATCTTTAAGTAGGGTTCCACTGGTTGTGAAAGAAGAGGCTGGTGCAGGAAGAAGCTCAGGAGAGAACCCGAAAGATTTCATAAGTTCATCAGAAACAGCGTTCTTCTGAAAGTCCCAGAAAATACCTTCCGACAACCCTGTAAAGGATGTTGAAATCTCACCTGTTAACCTCATTGCCACGTAATCGCCTGGTAACATTATCTTATAAATCCTGGCGAAAAGTTCAGGTTCATTTTCCTTAACCCATGCAAGCTTGGCAGCTGTAAAGTTGCCAGGTGAGTTGAGAAGATGTGACAGTGCAAAATCCTTTCCCAGAATGCCGAATGATTTATTGCCATATTCAACAGCACGGCTGTCGCACCAGATTATCGACGGACGAAGTACTTTCTTGTCCCTGTCAACCGTGACAAGTCCGTGCATCTGGTATGAAATACCTACAGCACCTATTTCGTTCTTTCTGGCACCCAGCTGGTTGTTGCAGTCAGCTATGGCAGCCTTCAGGTTCTCCCACCATGTTTCGGGTTCCTGTTCGGCCCATCCGGGATTTTTGGCAAGAATTTTCATCTCAACCTTCGGATAGAAGGCAGTAGCCAGGCAATTCCCTGAATCACCCTCAATTACAGAAGCTTTAACTGATGAGCTTCCAAGGTCTATTCCAAGTAATAACATAATCTGAAAATTTATAAATTATTATATTTTTTTTTCTCTGTTTTATGTGCCTAAAGTAGTCAAAGTTCATGTAATCCCTGTCAACAATTGTTACTCTTTGAACAATTTTTAACAGAAAATAAGATTTTCCGTACCTCTTTCCGCAGGCACTGGCAAAAATCAGGCGCTGAAAAGCTACCGGAACCACGTTGGTATAACGTTATCCGGAGAACATACAGGGTCGCACCTTGCATACTGTCATTCACCAGTAGTACATGGTTCCATCCGACTTACGGTTTACAGGCAAAGTAGCCATCTGATAGGGATAATGAGCTGCCTTCTCCTCATCAATATCTACCCCTATTCCCGGTGAATCGTCAATTTGCAGGTTCCCGTCAAGGAATCTGTAGTTGGTGGTGAACACCTCGTTAACTATATCCTGATGAGGCATATACTCCTGAATCCCGAAATTATTGACAGCAAGGTTGAAATGTATTGAAGCAGCAAGGTTTACCGGAGAAAGGTCAGTTGCCCCGTGGAAGCCTGTCTGAATATGATAGACCGAAGCAAACGCTGCTACCTTAAGCAGATGGGTAATCCCTCCTCCGTGGACGAGTGGCATCCTTACATAGTCAATAAGCTGTTCAGTTATCAGGTCGGTATAGTCATAAATTGTATTGAAAACCTCTCCTATGGCCACAGGCGTTACTGAATGTTCCCTTATCAGCCTCAGCCCTTCCTGTAGCTCGCCCGATACCGGATCTTCAAGCCAGAACAGATGATAAGGCTCAAGTTCCCTGGCCAGACGGGCAGCTTCAACAGGGGTGCACCTGTGATGGGCATCATGCAGCAGATGTATTTCCTCTCCAAAGGCTTCCCTTACTTTGGCAAAAAGTGCCGGCACAAAATTAAGGTATCTGGAAGTGTCCCACGACTCTTCATGCGGAAGACCCTTTAAAGCTGGTTCGTAAGGTCTGCCATCGGCCGGTACTCCGTAAGTATGGGAGATACCTGGGATACCCGACTGAACCCTCACAGCAGCAAAACCCTGATCAATCTTCTCTCCCACCTTGTCAATGGTCTCATTAAGGGTACGTCCGTTGGCATGGCAATATACCCTCACCTTATCCCTGCTTTTCCCTCCCAGGAGATTATAGAGCGGGGTGTTGAGGACTTTACCCTTGATATCCCAGAGAGCCATATCTATGGCCGATAAGGCCGTAATACTTACAGCACCCCTTTTCCAGTATACCCCTTTATAGAAATAATGCCATATATCCTCAGTATTGCGGGGATCGCGGCCAATAAGCATGGGGATACAATAGCTTTCGAGATAAGCCACAACTGCTTTTTCCATTCCGTTCAATGTTGCATCACCAAGGCCATAGACACCCTCGTCAGTAAAAACCTTGAGGGTGACAAAGTTCCTTCCCGGGGAGCACAAAATCACCTTAGCGCCTGTAATTTTCACAGCATCATGTTATTAAGTAATATCTTACTGAAAACGACATTTTTATATAACTGTCATAATGTTAATCATCAGAAGCCAATTGAGTTCCCTCCGTCGACAGGCAAAACAACACCTGTGATAAAGGAAGCAGCATCTGAAACCAGGAACCATGCCGCTTCGGCAACTTCCTCAGGAGAGCCCAGCCTTCCCAGGGGTGTGCGCGCATAAACCCTGTTCCTGCGCTCGGGATCCCTGCCAAGGGCCGAGGCCGACATCTTTGTCCGGATGAACCCCGGAGCAATACAGTTAACCCTGATCCCAAAGGGCGCCAGTTCAACTGCCATGGCCCTGGTCATTCCTTCAATGGCTGACTTTGATGCTGTATATGCAATAACATTTGGCAGACCGTATATCGACGCCATGGAACTTATGTTAAGGACCGACCCTGCTTCCTGTTCCTGCATAAATCCGGCAACTGCCTTCGTAAAACTGAAAACAGAAGTCTGGTTTGTCAGTATAACCTTCTGATATTCATCATCAGTCACCTCGGTAAGCGGCTTTTTAAGATGTATCCCTGCATTGTTGACAAGGATGTCAATCCGTCCGAAGCGGTCAATGATCTGCTGGACTGCTCCGGGAATATCCTCCAGCCGGCTGAGGTCACAGTTAATCCATTGTGCAGAGTTTCCAATAGCACTGCAGGCTTCGACAAGTTTCGACTGGTCCCTCCCCAACACTACGGTCTGCAGTCCTCCTCTTGCAAACCGTTCAGCAATGGCAAAGCCTATTCCTGATGAACCGCCTGTAATCACTGCTACTTTTCCCATACTATGTTTAATAATGATTCATATTACCGATACCGATCACTGATTTTTCAACTGATTGTAGTGTCATCAGCGGATGCCCGGAATGTCATTGTACCTGTGCGATTTGTAAAAATCCAGATCCTTATCGGGCTTTTCCACCCTGGCAGGAATGGGCTTCCCTGAAAAAGTCTGGAAATAAAGTATGCAGGCATTCTTCCAGATTCTGGCATCTCTTTCCTGCATTTCAAGGAACTTCAAAACCATCCCGTGCCTGTCGCTGTCGACCGATTCTTTCAGACTTATCCAATCCATCTTCATTTTCCCGACTGACCTGACTCCCCCGTCGTACCGGATACATAACTCATCCCATAGTGTATTCCCCGATTTTAACCTGTAGTCCCAGGGTACGTGATGGAACCAGAGGAGAAGGTTTTCGGGACAGGTCTCAAGGTTTTCATACATATCCCTGACCGGCTTGAAGTACTGCCCAACGGCATTGCTTCCCTTTGAAGTCCTGTCGAATCCGATTCCCACTGAGTCTGCCCTGTGATAATATACTGAGGTCCAGTCCTGCCTGCCCCTGCTGACCCATGGTCCGGGTCCGTAGTGATGTCCTTCATACATTATATGATGTAGTCCGAGAGGAGTCATATAATCAACTGCTATCTCCCTTGAGTCCATCATCATTCTGCTTATCTCTTCCACAACATCCCTGTCGTTGGTGAAAGTCATTCTAATCCATTCGTTGGCTATTACTGATGACTCCAGCAAGGGGTCCCATGCCATCCTGCCGAAGGCATACCAGTTTGACTGAGCAAAGGGATGTCCGGTCCAGTTCCTTACGTTACCAATATTTGAGACTCCGGCAATGGCAGTAAGTTCATGTTTTTCAATAGATCCGTCAATAATTCCTGCTACGAGGCTACCTTTTCCCCTGGCATAGGTGTCGGATTTAAGGCATTCCTCAAACAAAGGGGCAAGATATACCAGGTGCACAGATGAGCCAAGGTATTCCTGGGTTATCTGCAGCTCGGGCATAAGGGGAGTCTTCGGCATGGCTCCGAAAAGCGGATGAAACGGCTCTCTTGGCTGGAAGTCAATAGGACCGTTCTTAACCTGTACTATCACATTCTTCCTGAACTTTCCGTCGAGGCTGACAAATTCATTATATGCCTGTTTTGCCCTGTCGTCTGGCACATTGTTATCGTAAACAAAGGCTCTCCACATAACAACACCTCCATGGGGAGCAACTGCATCGGCCAGCATATTTGCCCCGTCGGCATGATCCCTTCCGTAGTTCTGCGGACCGGGTTGTCCTTCCGAATTGGCCTTTACAAGAAAGCCCCCGAAATCGGGGATATGGCTATAGATCTCATCTGCCTTGTCTTTCCACCATTTCCTGACATCTTCGTCAAGAGGGTCAGCCGTTTTAAGTCCACCAATCTCTACAGGTGCACTGAACCTGGCAGTAAGATATACCTTCAGGCCGTAAGATCTGAAGACATCAGCCAGCACAGCAACCTTTTTAAGATATTCCTCTGTAAGGATAAGTGCGTTAGCATTAACGTTTGTAAGGGCTGTGGCATTAATGCCGATTGAAGCATTTGCCCTGGCATAATCAGTGTATCTTTCAGATACTTCACCGGGAAGGGCCTCCCAGTCCCACAGCGACAACCCTGCATAACCTCTTTCCACACTTCTGTCGAGATTATCCCAGTGATTGAGAATCCTGATTTTTGTTTTGGGTGAACTGCTTATATTAAGCCCCTCAAGGCTGGAATGCATCTGCATGAGCCTCAGATAATGAAAGACACCATAAAGAACACCCCTGTCCGTATTGCCAGTAATAACGGTAACATTCCTTCTCTTATATCTGACATTCAGTATAAGGAAACCCTCTTCACCAATGCCCGACAGTTTCCCGGCAAGCTTCAGTGAAGCAATAATATCTGAGCTCTGT
This sequence comes from Bacteroidales bacterium, assembly GCA_034003165.1. Lineage (GTDB taxonomy): Bacteria > Bacteroidota > Bacteroidia > Bacteroidales > VadinHA17 > LD21. Next base: position 18,134 of record JAVEZD010000005.1, read on the forward strand.
GGCGTCCCGGCAACTATTGTCCCGTCCTTCCTTACTGATTTAACCTGTGGAACCGTTTCTCCCAGCAGACCTTCCAGTCCTGTCTGTAACTCTTTTGCTGCTGAGGCAAAAACAGGAGAGTCTCCCTCAAGGAGCCATCCGTTGACTGAACTGCGGTACTGTTCAAGTAGTACCGGATCGCTGATTAGATCGTACCTTAGCCATAACCTGTATCCGTCTTCAGCTTTTGAGAAGGATGACATGGATGCCATCATGGCCATAAGGATCAGTGTGATGCTGAGTTTTTTCATAAATGGGATTTATTTTTTATTATTATTTATATTACGCAATGAAGAACTTCGTACTACAAGATTGTGCCGCAGGATTATTGTGCTGAGACTGGCACTTTCGGAGTTGCCAAGCTTTGAAATAAGGGCATTTGCAGCTATCTCACCCATCTCCCTTGCCGGATAATCGATGGTTGTCAGGTTCGGGGTTATGAGATGACTTATCGGATCGTTGTTGAATCCTGCCACGGCAATATCTTCAGGTATCCTTATGCCTGAATCAAGCAATTCCACCATCACGGCCACGGCGGAGGTATCGTTTGAGGTAAAGATGCCATCGGGCCGTGGCTTCATCCTTATCATTTTCTGTGCAGTAACCGTACCCGACAGTTCACTCATGTCGCCTGAAAAAACAAGACGCTGGTCAAAAGCGATACCATTGTCAGCAAGAGCCTGCCTGTAGCCGGCAAAACGATCGGAGTAGACATTCCTCCGGAGGCTTCCGCCAAGATGCACTATCCTTTTACAGCCCTGCTCAACAAGATGGGCAGTGGCTTCATATCCGGCCCTGTAGTTATCGATCACAACCCTCATACAGTTGTAACAGTCAGAAACCCTGTCAAAAAAAATAACCGGAATGTTCTTACTGAACAACAGGTTAAAATGTTCAAGGTTGTCTGTATCGGCAGCAAGGGAAATCAGAAGTCCGTCAACCCTTGAATTAAAAAGTGTGGAGATACAGGCAGCCTCCTTCCTTGCTGACTCCTGCGACTGACTTATGACAAGACCATAACCATTATCGGATGTAATCTTCTCTATACCGGCAATGGCTGCTGCCATGAAATAACTGTTGAGACGGGGTACAACAACACCTATGGTCTGGGTCTTTGTCAACCTAAGGCTGCTTGCAAACTTATTGTGCCTGTAGCCCATTTCCCTGGCTACACTCCGTATCTTCCTCTTTGTCTCCTGCTTAATATGAGGATGATCCTTCAGCGCCCTGCTGACAGTCGACGGTGACAGGTTAAGCGCTTTTGCCACATCATATATGGTCACTTCCCTGCTGGTCTTTATCATCCTCTGCTTTTTTTATCAAAAATAGAAAATTAATGCTAAAAGGAAGCCCTTTCGTGCATAAATTGTGCAATCGGTTGCAATATCCTGCCCTGTTAATTGTACAAGTGAAAATTAACTTATATTTTTATATGGTAGTTCTTATTTAAGCCTGATAATGAAATCATATCCCGGCAGGCTGAAAGATCACTGTGTAACAATCCGGGACAAAAGAAAAAATTAACTTAACATGGGGACCCCAGGAATGTACAGATTATTATCAACATTAATGATGTCACTCTTTTGCATAGTGACTTTATCAGGCTCCAATCCTTCATTTGGCACCAGAAGCTTTATTTCTGAAAGAAAAGCCAGGGGAGCCCTCACCGTCTCGGCTCCGGGCAGAAACACTCCTCTGTTGTACAGCTCTCAGGACTGGCCGGGGGTTATCAGGGCATTCAATGATCTGGGCAATGACATTGAAAAGGTAACTGCACTGAGACCTGAAATTTTTGCCGACACCTCCCCCTCGTCCCGGGAGCTTATAATTGCAGGAACCATTGGCAGGAGCACAATCATTGACCAGCTTATAAGGGAAGGCAGGATAGATGTCGGAGATGTTAATGGCAAATGGGAATCTTTCCTTATCGAGGTTGTAAAAAATCCCTGCAAAGGTGTAAAAAAAGCCCTTGTTATTGCCGGAAGTGATAAAAGAGGGACTATTTACGGCATCTATGAGGTATCAAGGCAGATCGGAGTCTCACCCTGGTACTGGTGGGCTGATGTTCCTGTTAAACACTCTGACAGGCTTTATGCCATGCCGGGACGGAATGTCTATGGTTCACCATCGGTTAAATACAGGGGGATCTTTCTTAATGATGAAGCTCCCGACCTCACCAACTGGATAAGAGATAAATTCGGAGATGTCCCGGTAAGCGATAATCCTCCAATGCCGGAGGGAGTTGCAAACTACGGTCGCGAATTCTATACCCGGCTCTTTGAACTGATGCTTAGACTCAAAGCCAACTATCTATGGCCTGCCATGTGGAATAACGCCTTTAACGAAGACGATCCCGAAAATCCGAGGCTGGCAGATGAATATGGTATAGTAATGGGCAACTCGCATCAGGAACCCATGCTGAGGGCACAGAAAGAATGGGACAGAAGATATATTAAAACTATTGGCACCTGGAACTATGCCCGGAACCCCGAAATCCTCGAAGACTTCTGGAGAGAGGGAATAAGAAGGAATAAAAACTATGAAAGCATAGTGACCATAGGACTTAGGGGAGCCAATGACACACCCATGGCTCCCGGTGGCCCTGAAGCCAATATGTCGCTTCTTGAAAAGATTGTCGGGATTCAGAGAAATATGCTTGCAGAGGAGATGAACAGGGATATAACAACAATCCCCCAGCTCTGGTGCCTGTATAAGGAGGTCCAGGATTTCTATAAAGCTGGCATGAGGGTGCCGGATGATGTAACCCTTCTCTGGGCTGAGGACAACTGGGGCAAT
>JAVEZD010000005.1:21068-38075 GCA_034003165.1 Bacteroidales bacterium
GAACAGGGATATAACAACAATCCCCCAGCTCTGGTGCCTGTATAAGGAGGTCCAGGATTTCTATAAAGCTGGCATGAGGGTGCCGGATGATGTAACCCTTCTCTGGGCTGAGGACAACTGGGGCAATTTAAGAAGGCTTCCTACGGCTGAAGAGAGAGAAAGAAGCGGCGGAGCAGGTATCTATTACCACTTCGACTATCATGGAGGTCCAAGAAGCTATCAGTGGATTAATACCAACCCCGTTGCCAAAATCTGGGACCAGATGTCGCTGGCTAAGCAATACGGCGCCGACAGAATATGGATAGTCAATGTTGGCCACTTCAAGGGCTACGAGTTTCCTATGGAATACTTTCTCGACCTTGCCTGGGACACGGATGCCCTTACAGCCGGTAATATTTTTGAGTACACCAGAAAGTGGGCCGAAAGGGAATTCGGAAAGGAATATTCAGAAGACATCGCAAGGCTGATGTGCCTTTATACAAGGTATAACGGACGCCGTAAGCCTGAGCTGCTCTCTCCCTCAACCTACAGCCAGGTCAATTACAGGGAAGCCGAAAGGATTATGGAGGATTATAATGCCGTTGCCGACGAAGCTGAAGATATTTTCAGCAGGCTTCCCGAAGAAAGCCGGGATGCATTTTACCAGCTTGTACTGTTCCCTGCCAAAGCCAGTGCCGTTGTGAATGCCCTTTACGTAGCAGCAGGTAAAAACGACCTTTATTCAATACAGGGAAGAGCCAGTACCAATGATATGGCCGACATGGTTGAATCACTTTTCAGAACCGACACAGCCATGATGGGTTATTTCAACAGGTCATTTGCAGGTGGCAAATGGAATCATTTCATGGACCAGGCTCACCTGGGATACGTGAACTGGGCCGACCCGCCATTCAACAGCCTCAGAGCCATAAAACTAAAAAGAACAGAAGCAGATGACGAAGCTTCCATGGGCGTGGCTCCCGAAGGCAGCCGGGAAGTATGGCCCGATAATCCTGCTCCTGCGGTACTGCCATATTTCGACAGCTTCAACAGGCAGACAAGGTATATTGATGTCTTCAACAGGGGTAGCGGAAGCTTCGATTTTACTGCAGAGTCCGGTCACGACTGGATAAAAACAGTCCGTGAGAAAGGACCTTTCGGAAAAGATGACAGGGTGCTTGTTACCATTGACTGGGACAAAGCACCTGAGGGAACCAATGAAGGGAGCGTAATCATAAGCGGAACAGGAAAAAAGGTGGTAATTACTGTCCCGGTCTTTAACCCCGGTGAGATAAGCAGGGAGACACTCGACGGATTTGTTGAAGGCGATGGTTATGTAGCGGCTGAGGCTGAACACTTCACTTCACAAAAGGATGAGGCGACAAGGCGCTGGATTAAAATAGAGGAGTACGGGCACACTCTGTCGGGAATGCGGGCTGAGGCTCCTGCAGATGCTCCACCGGCAATACCTGGCAAAGACTCCCCTGTTATGGAGTATAAGATGTACCTGTTTGACCCCGGAACGGTTGAACTGACAGCTATATGCTCCCCTACACTTAACTTCATGGCCGGCAGGGGACTGCAATATGCCGTTTCATTTGACGACCAGGATCCGCAGATCATTACCCTTGTCCCGGCTGACTACAACGCCCAGAACGGCAACAGGGACTGGGAAAAATCTGTAAGCGACAATGCAAGGTTCAGCACCAGTTCTCATACCATTGGGACTCCCGGATACCATACCCTTAAGATATGGATGGTCGATCCAGGGGTCGTCATCCAAAAATTAATAGTCAACACAGGAGGTCTTAAGGAAAGCTATCTGGGTCCTCCTGAGAGCTACAGCAGTATTACTTCAGGACATTCTACAGCCCCTGAGGGTAAATGATTTAGCGAACGAACGGAAGAAGGATCAATCGAGGACAATAATATCAGATAATTTCCTAACTTGGAACCAGGCTCATTAAAGAAGCAGACTTTCTTTGAAACATCCTGACAATATTGATTAAAAACAGATAATAAGATGAGACCCATATGTATTGCAGAGACAGACACATATGTATATAATTTTCAGACATGTGGGTTACATCAGACCATTAAACTAAAAATCATATACTGATGAAAAGAAGAAAATTCATAACCAACTCAGTGGCAGCAGCTGCCGGGACCTTCATTATTCCAACAATCATCCCTGCCTCTGTAATGGGAAAAAACCCTCCCAGTGAAAGGATCAATATCGGCTGGATAGGATGTGGAAGACAGGGAACCGGAGATATTGCCGGTACAATGCGCTTTGATTCAGCCATGGTGGTGGCCTGTTCCGATGTCGATTCAAAGAGAATGGAGATAGGCAGGCAGTTTGTTGAGAACTTCTATTCCAGACAGACAGGAAAAACAGGCTATTCAAATGTAAAGATGTATGCCGACTATAAGGAGATGCTTCTGGATAAATCCATCGATGCTGTGATGATTACAACCCCTGATCACTGGCATTCACAACCTGCCATTGAAGCTGCCCTTGCAGGAAAGGATATCTATCTTGAGAAACCCACATCCCTTACAATTACTGAAGGACGGCTTCTCAGTGATGTTGTAAAACGAACAAAGGTTATCCTGCAGGTAGGAACCCAGCAGCGATCAAGTCCCCAGTGGAGAATAGCCGCCGAGCTTGTCAGAAACGGCAGAATCGGCAAGCTTCATACTGTAAAGGTTGGTTTGCCAGGCGATCCTGCAGGTCCTGAAGTCCCTGAGATGCCCATACCCAATAACCTCAACTACGACATGTGGTTGGGCTCAACACCGGAAGTATATTATACAGAGACACGTGTTCATCCCCAGAACAGCATAAACGACCGTCCGGGATGGCTCAGATGTGAACAGTTCGGCGCCGGCATGATTACAGGCTGGGGTCAGCACCATTTCGACTCGGCAGCATGGGGTATGGATACGGAACTTACCGGTCCGGTTTCAGTAGAAGCTGTAGCCCAGTTCCCAAAATCAGGACTCTGGGATGTCCACGGAGACTTTATGTCAAAGGCCGAATACGAAAACGGGGTTACCCTTCTTACAAGCGGAGGTTATCCTAACGGTGTCAGGTATGAAGGTTCAGAAGGATGGATCTTTGTAACCCGCGGAGCCTATACAGCCACTGCCAGTGATCCCGTTGTTGTTGACATAAACGCAAAGGCTCTTGATGCCAGTGACCCGAAAATACTCCAGTCAGTCATCGGAGAAAACGAAATACACCTCTATGTCAGTGAAAACCAGCAGGGCAACTGGCTCGATTGCATCAAGTCAAGAAAAGAGCCGATATCTCCTGTTGAAATCGGTCACCGTGCCTGCACTGTTTGCCTTGTAACACACATTGCCATGAAGCTTGGCAGAAAACTTAACTGGGATCCGGACAAAGAGAGATTCGTCAATGACGATGAAGCGAACTCAATGCTATCACGTCCCCAGAGAGCTCCCTATGGAACCAACTATATAAAGATGTAAATCAACTCAACACCTTAAAACAATAAGAGGGTGCTCATGATTAGCACCCTCTTATTGTTTTATTATTACCTGTTCCCTTACTGTACCTTTACAAGTGCCTTAAGGATTGATGCTTCCTTTTCAGTCCCGCCCATCTGAGGCTGATGACCGCCGACTGCCACTGCAAAGTCGCCCGGCAGTATAACTCTTTCATAATTGTCATCAACAACCGAGAAGGCATCGGCAGGTATCGTAAATGACATGCTCCTGCTTTCCCCCGGGGCAAGATTTATTCTGTCAAAGGCCTTCAGTGTACGGATGGCAACGGGAAATTCTGATCCAAGGTTGGATACATAAACCTGAACAACCTCCTCGCCGGCAAGTTTACCTGTATTGGTAACATTCACCTTTACAGTCACCTCATCACCGGCTTTGATCTTTTTGCTTACCTTCAGCTTGCTGTACTGGAAAGTGGTATAGCTTAATCCGTGACCGAAGGGGAAGAGTGCTTCACCTGTATAATACCTGTAGGTGCGGTTTTTCATATTGTAATCCTCAAAACCGGGGAGGTCGTCAACTGTTTTGTAGAAAGTAACCGGAAGGCGTCCTGCAGGGTTGTAGTCACCAAAAAGGATGTCGGCGATTGCAGCACCACCTTCCTGTCCGGGATACCATGCCTCAAGTATGGCCGGGATGTTTTCCTTTTCCCAGTTGATGGCAATGGCGCTTCCATTGAGAAGTACGAGCACTATGGGTTTTCCTGTGGCGTGAATGGCCCTGATAAGATCCTGCTGAATACCCGGAAGGTCAATATTTATTCTGTCACCGCCTTTGAAGCCTTCAACTGCCACATTCATCTCTTCGCCTTCAAGCCTGGGAGTGATACCCATGCACATAACTACGACATCAGCCTGTCTGGCAGCATTGATGGCCTCATTCTTAAGATTCTCCAGGTATTGTTTTTCAGGAAGGGCCCATAGCAGCTGAATCTCTGCTTCACCTGAGGTCTCAGAAGCTTCAACCCTGAAGTTGTATTTCTTTCCAGCCTCAAGTTCGAAAGGCTCTGACCTTCTCATCCTGGGATTCCTGTTCTCATCCATCGAGAATGAGGGAGTACTTAATACAAGTGCGTCGTCAATGAAAATCCTAACCCTGCATGAGGAAACAAAACCGAACATATAGGGACCTGAAACTTCAGGCACCAATTCGCCTGTCCATCTGATCCCGAAGTTGTCAACATCCATCTCTTCTGAAGGAGCCTTCTCTCCCCACTTCATGTCGATACTTCCGTCGATTATTGAGAACATGGCATCACCTGTAAAATCACGGTTATTATAGTATTCACCCTTAAGACCTCCGCTGTTACCGTCATTAAAGAGGACTTCTGAAGGGATAACTTCAAAAACAGGCATTCCAGCAGCCCACTCAGTACCTCTGGCATATATTACCTTTGATTTGCCGTCGAGCTTCTCCCTTATACCTCTGAGAGGGGTAATGGGATCGGAAGGAGTACCGTTGTAGTTGCCAAGCAGTACGAAATCCTCATCTGAATTGGGCCCTATGACGGCAATGGTACCTATATCCTTTCGCAAAGGGAGAGTGTTGTTTTCATTCTTAAGCAGGACCATCGATTTGAGGGCTGTCTCCTTTGCAAGCATCTTGTTCTCCCTGCTGTCGACAACGCTGTAAGGTATACTGGTATATTTTACCATTTCCGGGGGGTCGAACATCCCAAGCCTGAAACGTGCAATGAAAAGTCTTTTTACAGCCAGATCAATCTCCTCCTCTGTTATAAATTTCTTATCTACGCCTTCCTTAAGATTACGGTACACCGATCCGCATTCGAGGTCGGTACCTGACCTTACGCTTAAAGCTGCCGCTTCAGCGGGTGTCTGAACAATCTTATGACCGGCATATATGTCATTTATTGCACCACAGTCGGAAACAATAAAGCCATTAAATCCCCATTCGGTGCGAAGGATCCCGTCGAGAAGTGATTCGCTGCCGCAGCATGCTTCTCCGTTATAGCGGTTGTATGCACACATTATGGAATAAGCCTTCCCTTCCTTTATACCCATTTCGAACTGGGGCAGGTAGGTCTCCATAAAGTCACGCTGATCGGTTACTGCATCAAATGAATGCCTGCCCTGCTCGGGCCCGCTGTGGACAACAAAATGCTTGATAGTGGCTACTGTCTTAAAGTAACGCGGATCATCACCCTGAAGACCCCTTATAAACTGAACACCAAGACGTCCTGTAAGGAAAGGATCCTCTCCATAGGTCTCCTGTCCTCTTCCCCAGCGAGGGTCCCTGAAGATGTTTATGTTTGGCGTCCAGTAGGTCAGTCCCTGGTATCTTGCTCTCGATCCGTTCCTGACAAACTCATGATGTTTGGCCCTGGCCTCATCAGAGATGGCGGTGGAAACCCTGAGTATGAGATCCTCATCCCAGGTGGCTCCCATACCAACTGCCTGCGGGAAGACAGTGGCAAGACCTGCCCTGCCCACTCCATGAAGACATTCGTTCCACCAGTTATAGACAGGAATCCCCAGCCTGTCGATGGCAGGAGCAACGTCGAGCATCTGTCCGATCTTCTCATCAAGGGTCATCCTTGAGACTATGTCATCGGCACGCTCTTCAACACTCAGATCGGGGTTCAGAAACGGAAACCTGTAGGTGTTCTGACCTATGGCTAACATTCCCGGCAATACAAAAAACACCATCAAAAGAAACATCCTGCAGATGATCCTTCCTCTCAGGTGTATCATACTTTTTTTCTTCATTTATTTTAATTTTTTAATTGGTTAGTTGTTGATATATATCTGAAATCGATATCTGACCAGGAAATTACTTTTTGTTGCGGTAGATACAGTTTTGGCTGTCGCATATAGAACATGAATAGGGATTAAATTTTACTCCCTTGCCTATGCCGATAATCCCGCTTACTGATTTCACGGGCTGCATAAGTGCAGAGTCTGTAAGGGTGATTCCACAGAAGTTCTCTGGATGAAGACTGAACAGCTTGTGCTGTTCGGAGACGTCCCAGCCACAGTAGCCCGGACTGAACCGGTTTGTTATTGCAAGTCCTTTCTCCTTCATTGATATTCTCAGTTTCTCCTGGATAAGATCTGCTGCTGCCTCAACAATTTCACTACCTGCAACATCATATACATAGCCCTTTAGCAGATCAACCCCCGACATGTATTTCCTTATCCGCCCGCCGATCTCATCTCCTGCCGTACAGAGGAATAGTGCCACAGCCTCAGCCTTCCTGAGATGAGAAAAGATTATCCTGCCTATATGAAATCTGACACTGCCAATTAATAATGACCTGTCAGAGTCATCAAACTGTATGTCATTAAAAATCATATACTCAGCCTTCACGGGACAAATCTCCCGGGCTTCTGTAAGGACATCTGTTATTAGAGGAGTGACCAGGCTCCGGTCCTCACCCTCCCTGTATCCCATAACAGCCTCCAATCCCTCCACGGTAATCTTAAGTTGCTGAATATCAATAGATAGATTTAACTTACACATAAACCGGATTCCTTAACTATCCTGCCTACCATTTCTTCCCATCCAAGGGTCATAATATGAATGCCGTTTATTCCTTTTTTGCTTTTCAGAGCATCTATAATCTCAAGAGCTATCTGAATGCCTTCTTCAGGGGCTGAATCTCCGGCTTTTTCCATTCTGGCAAGAATTTTTTCAGGGAGGACAACCCCGGGGATATTTGAATGAAGGTATTTTGCCGTCTTCAGACTTTTAAGAGGTCCCAGGCCGGCAAGAATAAAAACCTTTCCAATGATATTCCGTTTATCAAGCTCTTCGAGCCAGGGATCAAGCTTCTCAGGTTCAAAGATAAGATTTGTCTGAAAAAACTGTGCTCCTGCGTTTACCTTTTTTTGATCCCTGATAGCCTGAAGTATGGGATCAGAGGCAAAAGGCGAGGTGGCAGCTCCAAGAAACCAGCGGGGAGGGGTCTTCATCTTTCGGCCGTCAAGATAGATACCTTCATCTCTCATCCTCCTTAGAATCCAGAGCATCTGCACAGAGTCGAGGTCGTACATATTCATGCTGGCCGCAGGTGATGGTCCCACAACGGGACTGTCGCCAGTGAGGCAAAGGATATTTTTAATTCCCATACTGTTAACCCCTATTACATCCGACTGCAGACCAGTTCTTGTTGTATCACGCGCAGTGATCTGCAGAACAGGTTCCACACCTGTTTCAGCTGCCACCTTACAACAAGATACCGAAGACATCCTTGGACGTGCTGAGGACGAATCTGTGAAGTTTATAGAAGTAACAAAGGGCTTCACCATCTCAATATCCCTGACAAGCCTGGTTATGTCAGAACTTAGAGGGGGAGTCACTTCAGTGGCTACAACAAAAGCGCCGCCCCTGAGTTTTCTCTCAAGCTCAGAGAAAGGTTCAGAATAAGCAGGTGGGTGGTAAACAGAATCACCATTCCACCAGTCGGGCTGCCTTACTGTCCTGAATACCGAATCCCATAACTCCTGTCTCTTTTCCCTGTCTTTTGAAACAAGGCCTGAAAAAAAACGTAAGCTTCCTGTTTTTCTGATCTGCCTTATCACATCACCCCATGTCTCAGTACCCGTTTTGTTCCAGTCAAGAGGTGGCAGTACCTCCAGAAGTTTTTCTTCCCTGCCCATCTCAAAGGACCTCTTATAGATCGCATACCAGACACATTTCCTTGTATTGTCAACATAACAGTGTTTTGATGGGGTAATGCCTCCGCAGGGACCATTCCTGAGTCCTTTCGGACATTCCATGGGACAGATGAAAGCCGTCTCCTGGAGAAGGCAGTTTCCACACATCCTGCATCCGAACAGGGGCCCTTTGACAAGTAGCTCGGTTTTTGCAAGCAATCGCTTCCCGAAAGTTTCTTTTTTGAAAGGATAGAAGGCAGACTGCCATCTTCGGGCAGGTTTAATAGCTGACATCGGATGAGATTCTGTTATTCAGGTAAATTCACCTCTCACGGTTCTGGAATTGTTCCACAAACCTGACGGCATAGTCATCCCGTCCAAGGATCAGATCGGTGGCCCTGACAGCGGCAGTGATCTTTTCGGGATTGGCTATGGGACAGGTGAGTCCGTTCATTATTGACAATGACATAAAGGCTGCATTAAGAGCTTCCCTGTCGGGCAACCCAAAGGATATATTACTTGCGCCCTGGGTAATGTTATGGCCCAGGCGGTCGTGAATAAGACGTATGGTCTGCAGTGTTACAATACAGGCCCGGGGATCAGCACTTACAGCCATGGCCAGAGGGTCGATAATAACATCCTCCTCCCTTATGCCAGCCGCAACAGCTCTCTCTATTATCTTCTCAGCAATCAGAAGCCTCTTCTCAGGATCATCCGTTATCCCGTCATCATCCATGCACAGCCCTATTATGGCCGCATTGTATTCTCTTGCAACAGGCAGAAGATTACGTAATGATTCTTCTTCTCCGTTAACTGAATTGATAAGACATTTCCCCATTGCAACCTTCAGGGCGGCTTCTATGGCCCTGGGGTTGGGAGAATCGAGACAAAGCGGAATATCAAACTTATCCTGAATAGCTTTTACTGTTGCCGGTAACAGCTTAACATCATCAACCCCGGGAAAACCCACATTCACATCCAGTACATCAGCGCCGGCCTGTATCTGCTTCTCAGCCAGTTCAAGCACGAAGTCAAAATTACCCTCCTGAAGTGTACTTACGAGTTTCTTTCTTCTTGTGGGATTTATTGATTCGCCGATAATCACAACCGGACCATCAGAATCTATGACAACCTCACTGTTTCTGCCTTTAAGTATTGTCTTCATCAATACGGTTTTAAGAAGCCAGCTTTTTAAGATAATTAACTGCTCCCTGAGGGTCGGGAGAATAAAAATCGGCCCCTATTTTCTGACAGTACTCCGCTGTAACGGGAGCTCCTCCAACAAGGACCGTGGCTCCGGGATATTCAGTCTTTATAGCTTCAACTGATTTCCTCATGCTCTCCATAGTAGTGGTAAGAAGTGCTGAAAGCCCGATGACAGCTCCCGGATTATCTGATATAGCCTTTAGAAACCGGGCTGTCGGAACATCCACCCCCAGATCTATCACTTCCCAGCCTCCTCCCTCTATCATCATCGAAACCAGGTTCTTGCCTATATCATGAAGATCTCCTGAGACGGTACCAATAATAAATCTACCCTTCCTTTTTGTCTCTCCCGACTGGAAATAAGGCTTCAGATGTTTCATGGCGCTGTTCATGGCCTTGGCTGCCATAAGCATCTGAGGAACATAAATCTGCTTCCTGCTGAATTTGTCCCCTACTATGGACATGGCCGGTATCAAAGCTTTTTCGAGGATGTCATCAGGCTTAATACCCTCATCCAGTGCCTGCCTGGCAAGCTCATCAGCTCCCTCCTGACCTTTCATGTCGGGCGGATACGGCGACATCCTGTCTGTCTTGCCAAACTCAACACACCTTGCAATTTTATCAAGGATCTCACTCATAATATCTCTCTTTTAATTAAGAATGACTAATACATTCTAAAAATAAGTCAACATATCGAATCATGATCAAAAATATAAATTTTATTTATTTCTGCAACCGATTGCAAAACTCTTTTTGACCTTTGCTATATGAAGAATTAATGGAATCTGTTACCTTTAGGCATGCTGGTAACTGAATTTAATCGTTAATGCCGGGTCAGCCATGAGAGTATTCACTTTATTGATATCAATTATGCTGTCAGTTCAGGCATTTCAGCAGGACAGATATGGAATCATTTAGCTACGATAAAGCAGAAAGCAGTTATATGGCTTTTTTTGACCTCGACAGAACCCTTGCAGGCAACAACAGCGGCAGGGAACTTGTAAAGATGGCTTTCAGAAAAGGGGTACTCTCCTATCCGGGACTAATCAGGGCGGTTGCCCTTTCCGTGGCTCACAGGCTTAAGCTCGTGGACACTCCCGGGACCATCAGGGATATGGCCCTTTGGGCCAAAGACCATCCTGAAAGCCAGTTGTCGGATCTTTGCAGAGAGGCTGCCCTTTCGGGAATAATCCCTTCAGTATTCCCGGATGCCAAGGAAGAGATGGAATCTCACAGAAAGAAGAAAGCCGGAATAGTACTGCTCTCTTCAGCCCTGGCACCTATTTGCAGGCAGGTTGCACTTAAACTTGGTCTCGACTCAGTAATCTGTTCAGACCTGGAAGTCTCGGAAGGCCGTTTTACAGGGAGACCTAAAGGGAAATTCTGTTACGGGGAGGAAAAGGCTGCAAAGCTTATAGAATACTGTGAAATCAACAATCACTCTCCTTCGGCAGCCTGGTATTACGGCGACTCCTTCTCAGATCTTCCCGTTCTTGAACTTGTGGGGAATCCGGTTTGTGTGAACCCTGACAGAAAACTTATGGCACTGGCAACCAGAAAAGGATGGCCGGTAAGAATCTGGGCCTCCCCTTCTTAAGGTATCCTGGCTCTTTTCACCTCTTACCTGTGGTATTTGTGTTATTTTTACCTGAAGGATTAAACATAAAACGTAGTTAGTATAAGACATGGGAAAGCCACAAATACGGACAGGCATCATTGGATCGGGTTATGCCGCAGGTTTTCATTATGAGGCCCTCCGGCGCATCTATTCAGTCGACGTCGATATAAGGGGAGCCTACTCTCCCACCTGTGAAAAGCTTAAGAGCTTCACTGAAAGCCGTGGACTGAAAGCCTGGCCGGATGCCGAATCACTTATCGATGAGTGTGACATAGTACATGTCTGCACGCCACCTTCGAGCCATGAACAACTGGTTGTTATGGCCCTCGGGAGAAACAGGAACGTGATTGTCGAGAAACCCTTTACCGGGTATTTCGGCGATGGCAGTGATAACTTCAACGGTGATATCTTTCCCAGGATTACTGCCCTCGGACATGCTATGGCAAGTGCCGGAAGGATGCTTGAAGCAGAAAGAAAAAGCAGCGCAAGGATTATGTATGCCGAGAACTGGATCTATGCTCCTGCCGTGGTTAAGGAAAAGGAAATAATTGAAAAAACAGGATGCCAGATCCTATGGATGCACGGTGAAGAATCACATTCCGGATCCCATTCATCCTCCTATGGTCAATGGAAATACTCAGGTGGAGGATCAATGATAGGCAAGGGATGCCATCCCCTGTCTGCAGCCCTGTATTTTAAACAGGTAGAGGGCAAAAGCAGGTCCGGAAAAGCCATAAGACCGGCAAGCATCACGGCACGTACGCATGCGCTTACGCGGATGAAAAACTTTGTAAACCTGGGACATCTGAGGACATCATATTCTGACATAGAAGATTTTGCCCTGATGCATGTTGTTTTTGAAGACGGCACCTTCGCAGATATCTTTGCCAGCGAACTGGTTATGGGTGGTGTGTCAAACAGAATTGAACTTAACACCTCCAACCACAGGACCATCTGCAACATAAGCCCTAACAATGCCATGCAGGCCTATACTCCTGACAGAAAATACTTCAATGACGTCTATGTTGTTGAAAAGACCGAGACAAAAGAAGGCTGGTCTTCAGTATCTCCCGACGAAGCATGGTTCACCGGATACCAGCACGAAATGGAGGCATTCTACGGGGCTGCAGTGTCGGGGGAGCCTGTAGAAAGCGGAAGTATGCTGGCCGCCGATGTAACTGCAACCATTTACGCCGGTTACCTTTCAGCAGAAAAAAAAGGATCAGAGACAGCTATACCACTTATCTGATCCTTTAAGCCACTGTTAGGCTTCTGATTATTTTTGCCGTGGCAACCTTAGAAAATATATCGTACCGAAAGAGCTCCTCCGTCACCCCAGAAACCTGAATATCCCACAAGGTTAAGAGCAGGTTTCCAGTCAAGACTTAAATTAACAGGTATTGCCTTGAAATTATATTCAATACCAATGATACCGTCAACACCAATCACTGCATAATTGGATCCTTCGTCTCCCCAGACAGCATGGTCACCATCCCAGAAACCAATATGGGCTCCACCGCCGAAATACCAGTTAAGCCTTTCGGTGTCAAAAGCAGTTGCATGTATCTCGTACAACCCAATAAGTTCCAATCCCCTCCATCTTGAAGCAATTATCCCCTCCAGTGCAGAGCTCCTGGTTATGAAATGCTTTATTGTAATACCATTGTCAAATCCGCCACGGAAGCCTATTCCCGTCTTGTAATCCTGTGCATCTACGGCCAGCAGCATCGTAAAAGCCAGCAAACCGGTAAAAATAAGTTTTCTCATTTATAATAGTTTTTGTTAATAATGTCATTGAATACCTGAGTTTTGATTTATACATTCAAAACGGATATTTAAGCCAGAAACAGGAACATCTGAATATTTAAATAACTACCTCCAGGTATGTTTTATTTTATGTATATTTAAAAAATGATCCGTTAAACCTGGAGTAAAAGTAAAACTCCTGAGAATAAAATAAATCATCAACATCATGAAAAAGCTCAACAGATTTATCAGGGTGCTATTTCTCCTTGCACTAACCATAGGCTTCTCATATTGCGCCGTGAATCCGGTAACCGGGAAAAAACAGCTTATGCTCATGTCGGAAGATCAGGAGGTGGCAATGGGAGCCCAGTATGATCCTGATGTCGTGGCAACTTTCGGAGAATACAGGAATGATGCCCTTAAGAATTTCCTCCAGCAGAGGGGTAATGAGATGGGACTGATCTCGCACAGGCCGAATATCCAGTATCATGTTAAAATTCTTGATTCTCCGGTTGTAAACGCCTTTGCGGTACCTGGAGGCTATGTCTATTTTACCCGCGGACTCCTTGCCCAGCTTAATAATGAAGCTGAGCTGATGGGGGTACTGGGTCACGAAATGGGACATATCACTGCCCGTCATTCCGTAAGTCAGCAGAGCAAGCAGCAGCTTGGGACACTGCTTCTTATCGGGGGATTGATCGTTTCAAAAGATCTTCAGCAGTATGCCGACTATGCCATGCAGGGGATGCAGCTTCTCTTCCTTAAATTCAGCAGGGATGATGAGGTGGAAGCCGACCGTCTGGGTGTCGAATACTCCTCAAAAATCGGCTATGATGCACATAAGATGGCCGACTTCTTCCAGGTGCTCAACAAGATGAACATGGAAAGCGAACATGCAGGCGTTCCTACCTTCCTCTCAACCCATCCTGATCCGGGCGACCGTTACAACACAGTAAATATGAGGGCTTCAGAGTGGCAGCAGAAACTGCAGCTTCCCGAATATAAGGTAAACTCAGACAGTTACCTCCAGATGATCGACGGAATAGTCTACGGAGAAGATCCCAGGCAGGGATTCACTGAAAACAACGTTTTCTACCACCCTGATATGCAGTTCAGGTTCACATATCCGGGCGGATGGGTACTTGAGAACCAGCCCACACAGGTAAGGATGGTTCCGCCCGACGGCAAGGCTCTTATGATATTCACCCTGGCCCAGGGGGGCACCCTCGAGGAAGCTGCCCAGACAACCATCGACCAGCTTGGACTTACCCTGCAGGAAAGCAAAAGGGCCACAGTGAACGGCTACCCTGCCATAGCTGCCGTCTCAACCCAGGTTTCACAGGATCAGTCGACAGGGGCGCAAATGGCAATCAGGGTATTATCCTACTTTATTAACTACAACAACAACTTTTTTGTTTTCCACGGTCTTTCTGCAGATGCTGACTTTAACTCATACTTCCGGCTCCTTGAGTCCTCAATGCTCAGCTTTGCACGTCTCACAGATGCCTCGAAACTGAATGCCAAACCGAAGAAGATCCTAGTCAGAAGGGTTCAGCGTACCGGAACACTGGCCAATGCCTTAGCTTACTATGACATGCCCCAGGCGATGATGGAGGAACTGGCTCTGCTTAATAACCTTGAACTTAACACCCAGGTCGCTGCCGGGAAGCTTATAAAGATAGTGGGAGAATAGACCTGCCTTTCCAGGGTGCCGGGAATAACCATTTTTATTATTAAAAACTTAAACCATCAGTAAATGAAGATCTTTAAACTAATTACCCTTTTTATTCTGGCATTTCTTGTCACTGAAACATCAGACGCCCAGAAGACAGGCCTTTTCACAGGGACCTCCATTGTGGGAGACGTAAAGGCTGCCGGCGAAGCCGGCTTTGACGCTGAGAAACAGGTATTCACATTATCGGGATACGGTTCAGGAGCTACCGGACAGGATGACGGGTTCCAGTACCTCCACCGTAGAATCCGCGGCAACTTCATACTGAGGGCTCAGGTAAAACTGCCTGAAGGGGAGACTGCAGCTACGGCAACTACGGGATGGATGATCAGGCACAGCCTCGAAAGCAACTCTCCTGCTGTACTTGCTTCAGTAAAAGGCGATGGCCGGGCTATGATGGAATTCAGAATGACCCCTTCTGACAGTATGTTGTCACTTACACTGCCTGTAACGGGCGCCGACGTCATCCAGCTCGAAAGACGTGGTGATGAACTAATTATGTCAGCGGCAATAATGGGCGAAAGGTTTTTTGAGGAAAAGATAACGGGTGTGAAACTTGGCGATGAGGTTTATATAGGGCTCTTCATCAGCTCAGGCAATACTGATAAACCCGTTAAGGCTACTTACAGCAATGTAAGGGTCGTTGTTCCTCCAAAAGAAGGTTATCAGCCATACCGCGACTATCTGGGAAGCCATATTGAGGTAATGGATGTTGAAACCGGCCACAGGAGAATCGTTCACACTGCCCCCAACTCGGTACAGGCACCAAACTGGATGATCGATGATAACATCTTTACAGTTAACAGTGACGGAGCATTGTTCGACTTTGATCTCAGGACGGGCAAAATGACAAAACTGGAAACAGGTGTTGCCATAAACAACAACAACGACCATGTGATTTCCTTCGACGGCAAAAAGATGGGAATAAGCAGTTCTACTGCTGAGGTAAGACAGTCTGTCATTTTTTCGATCCCCAGAAA
Organism: Bacteroidales bacterium; assembly: GCA_034003165.1. Taxonomy (GTDB): domain Bacteria; phylum Bacteroidota; class Bacteroidia; order Bacteroidales; family VadinHA17; genus LD21. The sequence goes on from JAVEZD010000005.1 coordinate 36,477, forward strand.
AGGAGGCGAAGCAAAGAGAATCACTCCCCTGAGCCCTTCGTATCTGCACGGCTGGTCTCCCAACGGTAAATATCTGGTTTATACGGCCGTAAGAAACGACAACTGGGGGATATACAGGATATCAGAAAATGGCGGGCAGGAGCAGGTTCTGACAAACGTGAAAGGGCTCAATGACGGACCCGAATATTCTCCCGACGGAAAATATATATATTTCAACTCCGACCGTACCGGAACAAGCCAGATCTGGAGGATGACACCTGACGGAAAAAACCTGGTACAGCTTACCTTTGATGAACTCAACAACTGGTTTCCCCATATTTCTCCCGACGGAAAATGGATAGTCTTTATCTCCTTCCCGAGAAGTGTACCTTCAGGAGATCATCCCTTTTATAAGCATGTGTATATCCGTCTGATGCCCATAACCGGAGGAGAAGCAAAGATCATCGCCTATGTTTACGGAGGACAGGGTACCATGAACGTTCCGAACTGGTCTCCCGATGGAAAAAGAATAGCTTTTGTAAGCAACAGTGATTTCCTGGATTACTAGGTGTTACTTATAATTTAACCCGGCATGTGATACGGGTAACTATAATAGTGCAGGCATCTTTCTCAACGACTGAAAGATGCCTGCATTGCTGTTTCAATATCCTTCTCGACCTCGGGTCTTATCCTTTCCCAGTGAAAGAGGTTGTTATCGTTCCTGTCGTGGCTGCTCCCGTTATAATGAGTAAGTGGCATATCCCTGTAAAGAGGTCTTGTAATAGCTATCACATCGTCCCAGAACGCAAGCGCCTTTTTAAGATGGACTACGGCCTTCTGCTTCTCTGCTTCATCTCCTTTCATCCTGAAAGTCTGAAGGGCAACGGCCCCGCGGATTTTCTCTGACAGATGCAGTCCCAGATTCGCCCATGCCCTAATATCCGCTACCTCATACATCAGCGCTACGTTATCGTCTGTACTTATGCCGTTGACAAGTCCTAGAGCATTAATACAGTCATCTTCCAGTATCTGTGCCAGCTCCGGGGGTGTCATTCTGCCGTCATCAAAAACACCCCCCGACAGGATTGTTTCAACATAATTTCTTACTGATACATAGTCAGGATCAAGCGGAGGCTGTGAAATAAGCCTGTCAACAGTTATATACCTGGTCTGATCACCTGCCAGAGCCAGAAAACCTTCACCATAGAGAGTAAAATCCCAACCCGCATCGAAGAGTGAGGCCAGTCGCAGCTGGGTAGCCGAAGCCAGTGAAAAAGCCTCAAGGAGGTTATTACCCGCCCTGCCATAACGTCTGAGGAACTCTGCTTTAAATATCTCATCTCCGGTAGCTGGATTATACAGCAACCTTCCCCATAATTTATAGAAAAGCCATTGTCTTTCAAAGGCATAGTCCCAGGTAACCCCATCCTTTACTGCTGTGAAATAGTCGAGAGCAGGGATGTAGGTCTCGGAACCAATAAAATAGCCTCCGGCCCACGACTGGCTGTTTTCAGCAATATGGGCCCTTATAAAAGACGGAACGCCCCACCGAAGGGCAAAGAAGTCCTCATTCCGTGCCGTATAGGTCACCTTGTAACCGTCGGGTTCAGGATTATAAAA